>CAZQBE010000127.1:0-6984 GCA_964591595.1 uncultured Flavobacteriaceae bacterium | reverse complement strand
CCTTTTAAACCTTTGGTAAATATACCGTCATCTTCATTAAAAGCCATTTCTCCGCCTTTATAAGCTCCTCCAGCGGCAAAAACGCTTCCCAAAATATTATTCATACCTGTTAATTGAAATCTTCTTTGAAGGAAGGAAGAAGGATTACCAATTTTAATTCCCTCTAAAAATGCTCCACTGGTAATAAGATCTTTTATTTGTTGTTTATTAACGCCTGCTATTTTAAATATTTCATCAACAAATTCATCTTTTCCTCTAATATCAAAACCTAATTCTTTTGCTAGTTTGTTAGGTTCAAAATCAAGTTGTTTTGTTCTACCTAATAAATCTTTTGAAGTATCTGAAGCTGATCTTGCAAAAGCGCCAGACAAATATTCATTAATATAAATTTTCATTTGATTAGGGCCAATTAATTTTTGCAAATCTTTTAACATTTCAGGAGATTTTATAGATAAAAGAGATTTTAATAATTGATCTCTAGATTGTTTTTCTTGTATGAAACCAGGTTGAAATAAATTTTTTTCATATCTACCAAAAATATTTCCCGTCGGGCTTTCATACAATTTTTTAAACGCAGCAGTAAATGTGTTAGCATTATTATGGTCTTTTAATATGCTTTCTAAAAGTTCTTTAGGAATATTATTTTTAATTAAAGTTTCATTTATATTTAATAATATATCATCATTAGCTCCTCTAAATTGTGCTAAAAGTTTTGAAAATCCATCTTTAAATACTTTATCCCCTTCAGTTAAATCTTTAAATAAACCACTTATATCATCGTTAAAGTTTCTTATTGTTTCATAGCTTACTTTACCTCCATTGTTTTTTACATTTATTTGGTACCTTCTAATTGTTTCAACTAAATCTTTTAATCCTGCTCCCTCTGCTCTGCTTAATCCTGAGTTTTCAAAAAAACCAGACTTGACTAATGTTTCATATGATTCAATAATTCCCTCATCATTAGTAGGTAAATTTCTAAACTGTCTTAAAACTTTACCATCAATTAAATTTTTAAAAAAATTATTTAAACTATCTGCTTTAAAAACATTTTTGTCTTGCAACATTGCGTGTGATTTGTATGCTTTGTCCCATAATTTAGCCATAATTTTTTTGTTAGTAGCAAATCTTTTATCGACAAAAGCAAATATATCTTTTCCTGCTTTTGAATATGTAGAAATAGGTGCATAAAGTTCTAACAATTTTTGAAACTTTTCATTTATTTTACCTGCTTGAGTAGCTAAAGTTTTTCTAACTTTACCACCAATATAAGGTAATGGAGATAAAGCTCTTTGCATTCCAGTGTATTTAGCTATCTGTCCAAAATTTAATTGAATACCTAATCTTTCTGCCGCTCGATAAGCTTCCTGAACTACAGGATCTTTTAAATCAGTTAATTTTCTGTAGCCCGCTCCAATTATTTGAGGTAAACCTAAGCCTAAAGCTTCGTAAAACATCGCCTCTTTAGTATCAGCATCTACAGAGTTTAAAAATTTTAACATATCAGGATCTCCTGATAAAATAAAATTAGCAATGTCAAAAACAGCTCTTCCCGCTACATCACCAAATACTCCTCCAAAATAAGTTTTTCCTCCAGCTATAGCTAATTTTTTAGGATCAAATAATTTTACTCCCTTATAAAGTTTTTTTAAATTTTCTTCATCTTTAAGGTTCATCATTTCTTTAAAACCGCCTGATGATGCAAGCATAGAACCAATTATTCCTGATGTTGTTCTATCGATACCAAGCTGTTCAACAGGAGATAACTCTTCTTTATTTATAAAATTAAGATCATCTAAAAGGTTTAAAGCATTCTTTTTTTCTTCTGATTGCATTGCCTCATCTAATAAAGGAATTTTAAAACCTTTATCTTCTTCCAATGCGCGAAGGTCTCCTTCTCCTGTAACTTTTACCTCATCTAATCTTTCAACTAATTTTAGTATTCTTTGAGCTTCGTCTTTTGTAGGAGTATCTCCCTCTATAGTTATAGAAAAGGGTAAACCATCTATGAATATTTCTCCCATTTAACCTCCTACAATGGATTCTAATTCTTCAATTGTAAAGCTTGTTTTTTTACCAGTATAATTGTCTGGGTTTATTTCTTTAATTTTAATTCTTATCTGCTCTATATTATCTTTAAATTTAGGAAAAGTTTCTGCATTAAACTGTCCTGATAATACTCCAAATATTTTTGTTTTATCAATTAAAAAATCAGTTAATTTATCTATTCTTCTAAACACGATATCTTGTGGCTCAAAAGTAGTAACCGCAGTTCTCTCTTCCGCTCTTGCTCTTACTGACTCAGGTGTCCCTCTTTTACCTCTTAAACTCATTATATCTGCTACAGCATCTGATAATTGTTGAACTGATGATTTTACCTCTGCAATTTCAGGTTTAGTTACATATTGCATTGCTGACCCTAAAGTTGTTGAACTGTCATCAGGAAAAATTTTATCACCAGCAATATTATCTAAATCATTTATAACCCCTGCAATTTTATTGAAAGATTGTTGGAACTTTCCTGTGTAACCAACTAAACTAGGATCAGCAGCGATTATTTGTTTTAGCGCTAGTAGTTCATTTATTCCATCATAAGCAGCCGTATATAAAGAATTAAAGAAAGATCTATCTGCTTCTGTTCCCGCTGCTTGCAAAGAACCTTTACTAATTAAATCTTCCGCATCGGTTATAAGTCCTTCATAATATGCAGAACCTTGCTCACCGTCTTCAGGAGTGCCCTCTGCTCTTTTAACAACAGAACCTCCTTGTGCAAATAAATCTGTAACAGAACCTTTTTCAATACTTGTTTTAGAGTTAGGAACTATTTGATATCCACTACTAATTTTTTTACCTACATCTTCAATACGAACATCAATAACTTCATCTTCTTTTTGCATTTTAACAAAAGTTGTTCCTGCGCTTACTGTTGTTAAATTCCCTCTTATTACACTATCTAAGTCTTCAAATTCTTTGTCAGAGTAAAACTCTACTTTTTCAGATAACTTGTTGAAATATGCTTCTTTATCAGCAACAGGTTTTACCGTTGTTGTTAATTTATTATTAGAGTCTAAAAATAATGTAGATCCCTCTGGTGCCCCTTCTAAAATAGTTTGTATGTTAGGTATAGCTGAAATGTTATCAGGTAAATTTACAATTTCGCCATTTTCTTTTTTCACAACATAAGTTGTGCCTTTAGTTGAGTCAGCCGCTTCATCTATATTAATTAAATTATCACTTCCGTCGTAAGTAAATTTTGTTCCTGGATTATATACTTCATAAAATGCTTCCATATCCACTGTCGTTTTTGGTCCATCATCTGTTTCAATTACTTTTGTAAATCCTGATTTAAGAGCAAGCAAATAATCGGACGTAGAGTTATCTCCTTTTATAATTGATATGTTTTTTGTATTTTTTAACTTATCCGATAAATTTTTCTTTGCTGCTAAATCAGCTTGAACCGCTGCAGACAAAGCACCTGATGCTAGCTGTCCTGATACGGCTTGCTCTGTAGCCGCTCGTTTAGATCCTTTTTTACCTACCTCGTCAAAGAAAAGCATTCCTGCTTCTTCTGGTTGAGCTCCCATTCCATATGCAAATCCAGCTTTAGATAAAGACATTAATGCATCAGCTACTCCTGCATCTTTATTTGGTAAATAATAATCTTTTAATCCCATATACATTGGTAAATATTCTTCTTGAAAAGATTTATTAACACTCCCTGCAGTGTTAAATTTTTGAATAGGTTGAACTGCTCCACCCATTGCATAACCCATGATACCTCTGTTCATATTTTCAAACTGTAAATTTTTCATAATACGATCATCAATGTTATCACTAGCTGACAATGATTCTGTGTTTAAATTTCGATTAGGAAAAGAGCTCATGTAACCACCACTAGCAACACCTACTGGCTGTTGAGGCATTTCCATACTACCATCTTCTATTTGTGCAATACCTGTGTTTGCCGTTTCAGCGTTCATCATTTGCATAACAGGCTGTACTAAAGTTAAAACACTATCAGGTGTTCTATCTGCATCTTCTCTACCAACAATAGAAGCTAATTCATCACGTCTATCTTCTTCCGTTAAATTATCTCCTCGTATAGCTTGCATTAATTCATCATATGTGTCAGACTCTGCAACTTCTTTTCTTGACTGTTCTCCTTCTACTAAAACTTTTTCTGCTACTGCTTGAGGATTTTCTTCTTTAAAACCATCCATGATACCAACGTTTTCAACGTCTACTTGTTCTTCTACCATTTCTCCTTGAGGAGGTGATCCCTCAGCTCTTGCAGACGGAACAGTAAGTTCTACAAGTTTTCTATAGTCGTCACTTTCAGTATTAATTGTTCTTTCCATAACAGAGGAAGGATAAGCTACATTAGGATACAACAAACCAAATTCATACTCATTTAATTCATAAGCATTTCCTTCTCCGTATTGATCAGTAGGTTTATCAAGAAAATCATTTATACTTTGTACAACCTTACTATTTTTTATTCTTTCGAATAAGCTTGGTGAATTAATACCTTCATTATTAGCTATAGTAATACCCTCTTGTCTTTCTCCTCCCATAGGAGTACCAGCTTGACGGCGAACCACGGGCATCGGTCGTTGAAACATTGATCTATTCATGACAGCCATTAAATTACTCCTAACTTTTTCAATCCACCAAGACCAGCTAATGCGCCAATACCTGTTCCTATTCCTGCTTGAAGAGGGCTAACACCAGCACTTTGAGCCGTGTTAATCATTTGTGCGGAGGATGGAGCTCCTTGTAAAATATCTCCATAAAAACCTAATTGTTGATATGGTTGCATAATTTTTTGTAATTGATTTTGTCTTGCGATATCTAGTGATTGTTGTCCAAATTGTTGTTGCAATCCACCAATACCAAGTAAATTTTGAATATCTTGGCCACCCATTGCTTGAGCTTGTGAACCTAGCTGTGCATATTGTCCACCTAATGCGCCAATACCAAGACCAGCTAAACGTTGTCTCTCTAGTTGATTTTGAGCTCCTTGTAATGCTTGAGAATAATTTTGTGCATTAAGACCAGCTAAAGCTTGTGCCTGTGCTTGTTGTTGAGCTCCTGATAATTCTGCTTGTTGAACCCCGTAACGCGAACCACCAAACACACCACCTTGAACCGCATCTCCTGCTAATTGATTTTGTTGTTGAGCTGCCTGTTTATTTAATTGAGCCATTGTAGCATCAATAACTTGTTGCTGAAATGGGTTCGAATAAGACTCTATTTGTGCTGCGGTAGGAGCTTGAGCAATACCTGCCAATAAATCTTGTCCCTGTTGTGTAGCATCTTTTGCTTGTTGTAAATAAGGTTGATAAGCTCCAATTCCTTGTAATGTGTTAGCAAAGGCAAGTTGTTGAGGATAACTAAATTGTGCTTGTTGTAAATCGGGAAGAGTATAACCTTGTTCCGTTAATGCTTTTGCTGTGTCTATAAGACCAAGTTTACGGGCCTCAATATCTGGGGCTTCTCTTTGTACGTATTCTTGAACCATTAAGCTACTCCTCTTGTTTCCGTGGATAGATTACCACCTTTTTCTAAATTTTTCATCACTTGATACATTCTTTTTGCACCTTCTCTTCTATCACCACCACCTGCATTTCGTACAGCTTTTGCTGTAAATACAAATTCTCCATCACTTAACATAGCAGGTATATCATCGCTTGTCCCTGTTCCAGGTCCATCTATCTGACCATTTTTGCGTGGAAAATATTTTTCTGATCCATCTGCTAATTGTATTATTCCACCTTCTGCTACTTCTAACGGTCTATAAAAATCTGTTGGTAAATCTTCTATTGGTACACCAAACTCATCCTGTAAATTTGTATAATAATACGGTGAAACACCTTGACCCGATACTTGAAACTCTTCAGGATTTTGATAGTATAAAGCATTTAGTGCATTAGGGTCACCAGGAACGAAATCATCTTGTGCTTTTTTAGCTGCCATGTAAGATACAGCAGGTAACGCTACTGAGCCCACCGTTGCTGCAGTTCCAAGATTAAAACCAAAACCTTTTTTATTTGCATTGTCTACAATTTTTTGTGCATTAGAAACTTCAAACATACTAAAATCACTTGGATTAGATAAAATTGAATTAGCTTTTTCTAACTCAGCATTAACTGCTACATTTTGCGAAGGATCTCCAAAAGGATTTATTTTATTAAAAAATTTACTTCCTAAATCTTTTGATAAAAGTTGTCCTTGCGAACCAATACCACTAAATAGATTACCATCAGTTAATCCAAATGTGGGAATTCCTTTACCACCAAAACCTTGTATAGTTTTACCAAAAAATCCTGAACCTGCTAAGTTACCAATACCATAAGCCATTAATGCACTTTTGAATGCATTTTCTGGTTTTTTACCTGCAATGAGAGAACCAATACCTGCACCTAAAGAAGCGCCTGCTGGTCCACCAATCATAAAACCTAAAGCAGCACCTGCTGGTTCGGCTACTTTTTTAACAGCGTTTTTTACTTTTTTAAATATTCCACCAACAAAACCACCAATTCCGTACTGAGGTATTGTTCGTAAAAATTGTTCGTCAATCATGCATAATCCTTATATAGCAACTGTTTTTTGGTTGAATAGCAAGATGGCGAGGCTTGGAGAAATGCGCCTATTTTATTCTATATTTATAGGTGTTTTTATTGTAATGTGCAATGAGAAATTAGACATGGATATAGATATTAAGAAAGTTCCTATGGTTCGTCTCACGTGGCGCGATGCACGGGACACGGAAACTGGATGGTTAGACATAAAAGATGTGATAAATGCTCCGTTAGCCGTGTGTCAAGAAGTAGGGTGGATGATACATAATAATGATGAAAAAATAATTGTTATGCGCTCTTATAGTAAAGATAAAGACGACATATCTGGTGGTGGTGCTATCGCTATACCTAAAGGTTGGATAACAAAAATAGAATATTTAGAGGTAAGTTATGGAGAAAGAAGCAA
>CAZQBE010000126.1:0-7046 GCA_964591595.1 uncultured Flavobacteriaceae bacterium | reverse complement strand
ATTGGTTGAGTTCAAACAAAAAATTATCTAAAATAGGTAAGGTGTTAGAGTTATTAATAACACCACCTAAAACTTGTAGCTGTTTAAGTAAATATGTACTTGATACAATAAATTTCATCTAAGTTGTCGTATAATTAATTATTACAAATATATCTTATCGCTGTTAAAATTGGAAACAAACTTATTAACAACTATACAGCGTATTTTTTCTTTCTATAGAAGTTAAAGATAAAGCCAAAAACTCCTAATAATACTAACGGTAACACAATGTTAATGAGCTGCCATTTTGTTTTTTGTGATGCAATTTTTTCTGAATCTAGAAATGCAATCGATATTTCTTTTGAACGAATGTTTATAAGTCCGTCATCATCTAGCAGATAGTTTACAGCATTTAGTAAAAATTCTTTATTACCATAAGTTTGTCCGGTCCATTTATCAAACCCTAATTCTTGAGGACCTTTTCGGCCTACATCATTTTTTATAACATCACCGTCGGCAATCACAACCATTTTGGTTGCAACACTTTTATTTTTCTCGTCTGAAAGGTTAAAGGGCTTAACTCTGTTATTATATACCGATGTAAATTTACCTTCTAATAATATAGCAAGAGTTTGGTTACCACTGATAAATGTAGTTCTATCGGGTTGTTTTGTAACAATATCTAAGCTTATTTCTCTTGGTGTGCCTAAAAGTTTTGATAATGGTGAACTTTGTAAAAGAATAGTTTTAGAAATAGGGTTTTTTAAAGTATCTATCTGATTTGCAAAATCGAATTTGACTAAGTTTATATTATTTACAATAGGATGGTTATTTGTGCCTGATGCTAAAGGCGAATATTGCCATTGTATGGGTTGAAACTGTGCTTCACTCCCTTCGCCAATGGCAAGTGTGATAGGAGCAGAATAGAGGTCGTTTACTAAAACAGGATTAATACGAATGCCATATTTAAAGAAGAAATCGGTGAGATTTAAATCTCTAGCAGTCGCAAAACTTTTTCCTGCATCATTATACAAACTGTCTTTATCGATAGCCACTTTATCAATTAACCAAAAGCTTTTGCCACCATTCATAATAAATTGATCGAGCACCAGTTTTTCTTGCTCTGAGAAGGCTTGTGTAGGTTTAGCGTTAATAATAAGGTCAAATGCCTCTAATTTATCAAGTGTTTGTTGCGCATTACTAGACACACTATCTAAGGTAAAAGGCGCAATAAAATAATAGTCACGAAGCGTTTTAACAAAGTCAGCAATGTTTTTGTTTTTAAGTTGACCATTCCCTCTTAATACTGCTATTTTACGTCGTTTAGGATACACCAATTTGCTAAAACCATCAGCAAAGGCATATTCCAATTGTTGTACCGAATTGCTTACCATATCTTTTGCCGAAGCACCAATCTTATTTTTTAATAGCGAAATTTTTACCGTTTCATTATTATAACTTGCTAAAGCCCATGGAAAAATAACTTCTTGGGTAGATTTTCCGTTTTCGTTAACGCTTAATTGTAAAGGTGTTAAACCTCGTTGATTTAAACTTCTAATGTTGGCATCACGCGAGTTATCGTCTTCTAAAGGATTGATAAAATTAAAAAGGATATGAGGATTGTATGCCGAAAACTCTTCAAGCAATTGCTTGGTTTCGGTTTGAAGGCGTCTAAATTCTGAAGGAAAATTACCTTCAAGAAACACATCGATAATAATAGGAGAATCTACATCTTTAATAATATCTGATGCCGCTTGGCTTAAGGTATAATGCTGGTCTTTTGTGAGGTCGAAGCGTTTATAGATGGATTGTGTAAACACATTTACAACAAGTAATCCTAAACCTAAAATTAGGATTTGTATAAGCTCCTTTTTACCTGCTTTTTTTGTATTAATGCCTTGTTTGGTTAGTAGTAAAAAGAAAAGTGTCACACTTAAAAAATATAGGATATCTCTACTGTCAAGTACACCACGACTCATGCTTTTATAATGTGAATTTATGCCTAATTGTTCTATAAATGTACTTGATGTAAAATCAGCGATACTATCCAACCCAATAAAAAAGAACAGACAAATAAAAACAGCAATAATAAAGGCAACGATTTGGTTGTCAGACAACGCAGAAGCAAATACGCCAATAGCAGTATAAGCAGCAACTAAAAACAGTAAGCCAAAATAAGAACCCAATGTGCTTCCTACATCTAAATTACCAATAGGATTTCCTAATTGATATACCGTAAAAACATATAATAGTGTTGGTATAAGTGCGATTATAATTAGGAAAAAAGTGGCAAAATATTTCCCTAGCACAATGTTGAAATGGGAAATAGGTTTGGTAAGTAAGAGTTCAATAGTACCTTGCTTTTTTTCATCTGAAAAACTGCGCATGGTTATTGCAGGAATAAGAAATAGGAATACCCAAGGCGCTAACAAGAAAAATGGTGATACATCGGCAAAACCATAATCCAGAATATTGAATTCGCCTTTAAACAGCCATAAGAATAAGCCGTTTACGATTAAAAATATAGCAATCACCAAATACCCAATTGGAGAAGCAAAAAACGAGTTTATTTCTTTTTTAAGAATGGCTAGCATTATGGTAAACTTACAATTTTATCCACACTCCAAGCTTGTGGTTTATCATTAAACAATACTTTTGTTTGCGACCAAACAGCTGAAAACAATTCTGAATTTCTATAATTCTCTAAATCAGTTTCATTATCCCAATAGCTATAGGTAAAAAATATATTTTTAGTGGTTTTATCTCTATACAATTCTAGTAAACGGCAACCCGGAAAATTTCGTATTTGTTCTTTTTTAGAATGAAATAGTGTTGTAAAGGTATTTATATGTGCTTCAGCAAAACTCATTTTAACAATTCGTATAAGCATACTATTCCTTTACAAAGTTAACGGTTACAGTATCCCTCATATTTAATCCCATTAAAGATGATGCACTACCAACAGTGGTACAATTACTTTTATAGATGGCAATTTCCATATAATTAGAAGAATTAAATACTACAAGACCTCGACCTTCATCATGGCGTTTTTCGACTTCAATATCAAAATTTACAATGTCGCTGTATTTTGAAAATATCTCTTTAAACTTATAATTTCTGGCATAAATTTCAAAAGGCCTTCCTTTTTGAATGTCTTCAAAAAATTTACGCTTTATATTTGTCACAACATTACCATAATTATCAATATACACAACGCTTCCTATAATCTGATTTCTTTCAGCATTTACAAACGGAATAATATTCTTTATAGGTTTTATACCTTGTATTGGTTTGCCAATAACTTCCAGAGTGCCTCTTCGTGCAATGTGGCACGCTACTTTTACAAACACATCTAACACAGGAAAGCTCGTTTCTATTTTTTCATGAATATTAATCTCAACAATTTTCTCAGGCGCAATTTCAGAACAAATCATACTCATAATACCATTATTAGCACATACAAAATAATGATCATCCAGCTTAATAACAATATGCTTGTTTTCCTGATTGATTTCCGAGTCAATCCCAATAAGATGAATGGAGCCCTTTGGAAAACTACTATAGGCATTTTGTATAATGTATGCCGCTTCGGGAATACTAAAAGGCGAAACCGAATGCGAGATATCAACAATTTTAACATCGGGAAGTTCACTATAAATAGCACCTTTTATGGCGCCAGCAAAGTGATCTTTCTCTCCAAAATCGGTTGTTAATGTTATAATTGCCATTGGCAAAATTGTTGATATTTTTTTAGTGTGTCTTGATGTAAAATTATGTACTTTTGAGTTTTACAAACCTACATAATTTTTTTTGTTTTTGTTTTTAATATTTGGTCAGAATTAAATTAATTGTAGGTTCAAAAAAACCTATTTGAAAGAATAGAAATTAACTGAATTTATATTATAAAAACACAGCATTTGAACGAACTTATTATTGAGCTTGAAGAAATTAGTCCAAAAGAGTTTTTTGGCGCTCAAAATGTAAATATTCAACTTCTTAAAAAATATTTCCCGAAACTTAAAATTGTAGCGCGTGGAAACAAGCTTAAAGCATATGGAGACGAAGAGTTGCTAGAAGAATTTGATCGTAGGCTAACCATGCTTATCAATCATTTTGGTAAGTATAATAAACTGGATGAAAATGTAATCGAACGTGTATTGACAAGTCAGAGTAGTGATGATTATTCAACTACAAAATCTAGTGCCGAAGTGTTGGTGCATGGTGTAGGAGGTAAGCTCATTAAAGCGCAAAGCACTAACCAGCGTAAATTGGTTGAAAGCATGCGTAAAAATGATATGGTGTTTGCTATTGGTCCTGCAGGCACTGGAAAAACCTATGTGGGTGTTGCATTGGCTGTACAAGCTTTAAAAAATAAGCAGGTGAGACGTATTATTTTAACGCGTCCTGCTGTTGAAGCCGGTGAGAATTTAGGCTTTCTTCCTGGAGATTTAAAAGAAAAATTAGACCCTTATATGCAACCGTTATATGATGCCTTGCGCGATATGATTCCTGCTGAAAAGTTAGAAGGTTATATAGAAAAAGGTATCATTCAAATAGCACCTCTTGCCTTTATGCGTGGACGTACATTGGATAATGCATTTGTAATCTTGGATGAAGGACAAAACACGACACACGCTCAAATGAAAATGTTTTTAACCAGAATGGGAAAAAACGCAAAGTTTCTATTAACTGGCGATCCTGGACAAATAGATTTACCACGTCGTACCATTTCAGGTTTAAAAGAAGCCTTACTCATTCTAAAAAATGTGGATGGTGTTGGGATTATATTTTTAGACGATAAAGATGTGATTCGCCATAAATTAGTTAAAAAAGTGATTTCGGCATATAAAAATATTGAGAATAGAGAGTAAAATGTCTAGCTGTTCGTCATTACGAGGTGGACACGACGTGGTAATCTCTTTCAATAAACCCTAAAAACAAATTATAACACAAATAATATCATAAGGTCATTGCGAAACAAATTGAAAAATTTGTTGTGGCAATCTGTTAAATTATAGTGAGATTACCACGTCACCCAATATAGTTATTGGGATTCCTCGTAATGACGCCATATTCAAATTAATAAATGAGTAACACAATAACAGATACCAATTTTAATTTCCCTAGGCAAAAAAGTGTTTACAAAGGAAAAGTACGTGAAGTTTATAATATAAATGATGAGCAATTAGTCATGATTGCAACTGACAGATTATCTGCTTTTGATGTCGTTATGCCGAAAGGTATTCCGTATAAAGGTCAAATACTAAATCAAATTGCTACAAAAATGATGAAATCAACCGAGGATATCGTTCCGAATTGGCTGTTAGCGTCACCAGATCCTAATGTGGCTATTGGGCATTTATGCGAACCATTTAAAGTAGAGATGGTTATTCGTGGCTATTTGTCTGGTCATGCAGCACGAGAGTATAAATCTGGTAAACGCATGCTTTGTGGTATGGCTATGCCTGAAGGTATGAATGAGAACGATAGGTTTCCAGAACCTATTATTACACCAGCTACCAAAGCCGAAATGGGAGACCATGACGAAGATATTTCAAGGGAAAACATATTAAAACGTGGTATTGTTAGTGAAGCCGATTACCTAGTACTAGAAGATTATACACGCAAATTGTTTCAAAGAGGGACTGAAATTGCTGCTTCTCGTGGCTTGATTTTAGTTGATACTAAATACGAATTCGGAAAAACTAAAGACGGACAAATAGTCTTGATTGATGAAATCCACACACCAGATTCGTCGCGTTATTTTTATGCTCAGGGTTACCAAGAACGACAAGATAATAATGAAACACAAAAGCAACTCTCTAAAGAGTTTGTGCGCCAATGGTTAATTAGTAACAATTTTCAAGGCTTAGACGGACAAACCGTTCCTTTTATGAGCGATGCTTATATAAAAACCGTTAGCGAACGTTATATAGAACTCTACGAAAATATTACAGGAGAACCCTTTGTAAAAGCCGATGTCTCTAATATACAAGCACGTATTGAAGCGAATGTGTTGGGGTATTTAAAATAAAGAGAGTTAAAATTGTCATTTAATTAAAACTGTCATTCTGAATTTATTTCAGAATCTTCTTAAAAGACACTGAAACACACTTTTACACGCTCAATGTATAAGTTCAGTTTAACAAGAATACGCTGTTTTTAATTGATTTAGGAGTTATGCTTGTAGTGTATGAATACGATTTGTGTAACTGAAAAGACTAATATAATTTTCGTAAGTAGGCTTGTTTTTTACCACAGTTATTTGTTACACACTGTGTTAATCTTTGTCTTTAAAAACCTTTTTTAGAGCATTTTTATCCTTAATATTTGATTCAATAAACGTTTTAAAATTTGGATCAATTTTTAGTACTTTTTTTAGGTATTCAACACCTTTATCAACTTGTGAGTTTTCAATGTAGGATGCCCCTAAATAAAATAAGGCATCTTTATCTGATTTATTGATTCTTAAGATTTTCTTATTGTACTTTATTGATTGTGGGTAATCATGGAAGCGAAAATATGCTCTTCTGGCTTTAATCCTATAGTTTTTCAATTTACTATAATAATTTAAACTCATATAAGTTTCGAGTTTCTCTATCGTTTTATAAAATTCAAAAATCTCTTTGCTTTTAGATGAAAGATCTCTTTTTGCAAGTAATTTTTTATTATTCTTTGTTATTTTACGCATATAATTAACTCTTTCCCATGTTCTAAAAACAATGTTTCTTTGGAGTTCATCAAGAATACTTACAAGTTCAGGGTCTATAAAAATTATATATCTGTAAAGTTTTTCAATATTGTTGTTAATGTCTGATATATGATACGTTATAAAGTCTCCAATGTCAGTTTCTTCACCATCCTTATTCATATTACTATATTTCAAGTTACTATCATAAAAACAACCTTTTAAAGCATTACTAAGTTCTTCAACTGTAAGTGTTCTTTCGTAATATTTAGTTTGAGAAATATTTTTATGTGTCATTTCTGTAACAATAAACAACCCATCCATCAGTATACCATCAGTTAAGAATTCAATTTGAGGTTTTTTTCTTTTTTTATCATGC
>CAZQBE010000125.1:0-7056 GCA_964591595.1 uncultured Flavobacteriaceae bacterium | reverse complement strand
TTTGTATGAAGCAGACCATGGAAAGTACATAAACTCATTTAATGGAGGTTTTGGTTTAGGGCTTGGAATTAATTTAAATAAAATTCTAAATAAAGTTACAGGACGTACAAAAAAACTAAAAAAACGAGTTAGATTAGAATCTAATGATGTTTTGCTAACCAAAATAAAATCAAGATTAACAGACAATTTCTTTAAAGTTTATACACTTGATAAAACATTGAGAACTGACTTTTTTTACTTCTGTTCAGAAGATGAAAACTTTGAGAAGCGATGTAAAGGGAAAAGTGATATTGAAGTTTTTGAGTTTCTTACTGAAAAAATTGTGGAGTATAAAAACAATTTTAAACAAGATAAAGATTAACATTTTTTTGGAATATTTTTTGAGTTATCAAAATTCATAATAATTACATTTGTCAAATCAGTAATCAAAAACAGTTACTCAAAAAACATGAAATCAATTAAAATTTTATTTTTCGTTGTAATTATACCATTATTCGCATTTACTACAGTACACAAATTTTATGTAAGTGTAACACAAGTTGAATATGTAAAAGAAAAGCAATCGGTTCAAATAATAGCACGTGTTTTTATTGATGATTTTGAAGAATTACTACGTAAACGTTACGATGAAAACATCACCTTAAATGTTTCGAAAGATGAAAGTTCTATTGATGCTTATATTCAAAAATATCTTATTACTAAAATTCAAATAGAAATTAATGGTAATTATAAAGAACCGACATTCTTAGGGAAAGAGTATGAAGATGATATTGTTTATTGTTATCTAGAAATTACTGATATAGAGAACATTGAATCGTTTAAGATTACAAATCAATTATTGTTTGATCTATTTGAAGAACAGCAGAATATTGTAAAAACAAATATTAACTCCAGAAGCAAAAGTTTTATGCTAACTCCTAATAATGATTTTGGAGTGTTAAACTTTAATTAAAAAAGTTAATTACTTCTTAAAATTAGCTACTTTCAACGCTTAAAATTTGTAACTAAAATCTATAATGAAAAAACTTAAATATTTATTCCTTTCCGTTCTATTTGTTTCGGTTGGAGTTTTTGCCCAAGAAGATAAACAGCCTGATCGTAAACCGGGACATATAAACGCAAACAAATTCAAAGAATTGTATGATGAATTTTCAACGCCTAATATGTTTAGAACTGGATCTGGAGCTCCAGGACCAGCTTATTATCAGCAACAAGCCGATTATAAAATGAATATCGAGCTTCATGATGAAAAAAAGACCTTAACGGGATACGAAACCATTACATATACCAATAATTCTCCAGACGAATTAAAGTTTTTATGGGTTCAATTAGATCAGAATATGAGAGCCAAAGATTCTAAAACGCCTTTAATACAAGGTAGTGGTTTTAGACAAGCTCAAAGACCGTCTTCATTTACTTCAAGCTATTTGAAAGAGCCATTTGATGGTGGATTCGATATTCAAGAAGTAACAGATGTGAATGGGAAACCATTACCACATATGATTAATGGAACAATGATGCGTGTTGAAATTCCTAGTTCAATGCAAACTGGAGATAAATTCTCATTCAATATTAAATGGTGGTATAATATTAATGATCACGTAAAAGATGGTGGTAGATCAGGATATGAATATTTTCAAGAAAATGACAATAGAATTTATGTAATTGCTCAGTTCTATCCTAGAATGGCAGTTTATAATGACGTAGAAGGATGGCAAAACGCACAATTTTTTGGACGTGACGAATTTGCACTGCCTTTTGGGAATTTTGAAGTAAATATTACAGTACCTGCAGATCATATTCTTGATGGTACAGGACGATTAATGAATAGAAAAGAAGTATTTTCAAAAACGATGATGAAGCGTTATGAACAAGCTAAAAAATCGTTTGATAAACCTGTGTTAATTGTTAATCAAGCTGAAGCTGAGGTAACTGAGAAAAGCAAAAGCAATAATAAGAAAACGTGGAAATTATATGCTGAAAATGTTCGTGATTTTGGATTTGCAACATCACGTAAATTCATCTGGGACATGATGGCTGTCAAAATTGGCAGCAAAGATGTAATGGCAGTGTCATTATATTCTAAAGAAGGAAATCCATTATGGGAAGATTGGTCAACTAGAACAGTAGCAAGTACGCTCATTTCGTATTCAAAAATGACCTTTGATTATCCTTATCATAAAGCTATTTCAGTTCATGCGCCCATGGGAATGGAATATCCAATGATTTGCTTCAATTTTGGTCGTCCAGATAAAGAAGGAAACTATAGTGATAGAACAAAATATGGTATGATGGGCGTTATTATTCATGAAGTAGGACATAACTTTTTCCCTATGATTATAAATAGCGATGAGCGTCAATGGACATGGATGGATGAAGGGTTAAATTCCTTTGTACAGTATGTAGCAGAAGGTGATTTTGCAAAGTTATATCCAGAAATTTTATCTGAAGGACATGATAAATTTCCTTCTAGAAGTGGACCAGCAAAAAATATAGTACCATATATGGGAGGTGATCAAGATTTTATTTCTCCTATTATGAGTAAAGGCTTAAACGTTCATCAATTTGGAAATAATGCTTACGGAAAACCAGCAACTGCACTAAATATTTTGAGAGAAACAGTAATGGGACATGATTTATTTGACTATGCTTTTAGAGAATATGCTAGACGCTGGATGTTTAAGCACCCAACACCTGAAGATTTTTTTAGAACCATGGAGGATGCCTCTGCAATGGATTTAGATTGGTTTTGGAGAGGATGGTTCTACACTACTGATTATGTTGATATAGGCGTAAAAGAAGTAAAAAAATACTATGTAACATCAACACCTAATGCATATGGAAAGAGAATATCAGAGCGCTATGGAATAGATCCAAACAGTTTATTATACTTGGTTGAGGAGGGAAGTGATGAGTTTGATGAAAGCATGAAAAATGGAACACCTACGGAAAATTCTCCTTTATTAAAAGAATATTTGATGGATAATTTTACTTCAGAAGAGCGAAAAAATATTAAAGAACCAAAGTATTTTTACAATGTTACTTTCGAAAAACCAGGAGGATTAGTAATGCCAATTATTGTAGAATATACATATGCAGATGGATCTACTAAAAATGAAACATATCCTGCACAAATTTGGAGGCTTAATGATAATGAAATAAGTAAAGCTATTGCTTCAGATAAAGAAATAGTAGAAATAAAAGTCGATCCAGATTTAGAAACTGCCGATATTGATACTTCTAATAATTCTTGGCCAAAAAAAGTTAAACAAAGCCAGTTTGATAAATTTAAAAGCAAGAATTAACAAGATGAATAGTTAAAAATATATAAAAACCGACTTTTTTAAGTCGGTTTTTTTATACTTATAAAACTTACTCACTATATTTGTACTGTGATACAACAAGCAACATTTTTATTTATTAGCGGTGCAGAAATTACTGTAATCCTTTTTATAGTAGTTATGGTTTTTGGCGCTGATAAAATTCCTGAAATAGCTCGCGGATTAGGAAAAGGGATGAGGACACTTAAAGATGCTACCAACGATATTAAACACGAAATCTCAAAAAGTGCAGAAACACATGGCATTGATACAGATATTGTAAAAGATGTTAATCAAGAAATTAATAAAGTTAAAGAAGGGTTAGAAGATTTTACAGGTTCAGTAAAAAGAAAGCTTTAGATATCCTTTTTTCGGCTTATGGTTAAGCCATCTCTAATTGGTAATAATACAGTTTCTATTCTTTTATCATTTTTTAAAAGCATGTTATACTCAATTAATGCTTTTGTTGAAGTATCATCATCCTGTAGGGGTTCTATAACTTTACCACTCCAAAGGACATTATCCGATAGAATAACACCTCCAGAATTTAATTTATCTATTACACAATTAAAATAGTTAGCGTAATTTTCCTTGTCAGCATCAATAAAAACGAGATCGAAAGTCATTTCTAATTTGGGAATAATATCTAGTGCATTTCCTAAGTGTTGATGAATTTGAGAACCATATCCAGACTTGTCAAAATATTTACGCTGAAAATCATATAATTCTTCATCTATATCAATAGTATGTAGTTCTCCATTAAATTGTATGCCTTCAGCTAAGCATAATGCTGAATAACCAGTATAAGTACCAATTTCTAAAATGGTTTTTGGGTTAAATAATTTTGAAAGCATACTTAATAAACGGCCTTGATAGTGACCGCTTAACATTCGAGGTTGTAATATTTTTTGATATGTTTCTCTATTAAGTTCTTGCAGTAGTTTTGGCTCATCCTGAGTGTGAGACACAACATAGTCATCTAATTCTTCTGGTATAAAATGCATTACGATAAAATTCTATTTACCAACTTTTGCTTAGCTTCATCATCATTGCCAAAGACCCAACGTAATACATTATCTTCCCAAATTTCATCATACTGTGTATGGTTAATGATATCACGTTCCAAAGCTAAATCTAATAGTTTTCCTGGATACGATGATTGAGGTTTATTTTCCATTTCACCAAGTGGATAGGGATCGTCCAATCCCATAATAACTTGGTTACTACCTTGACGCTCAATCATGAGTTTCAAAGAATCAGTATCATGTACAAGGGTGTCAAAATAGATGTTCGGATGCCCAACAGCTTTTCTTGGGTGTGTTTTGCCTTTAAACAAATCTGGTCGTCCATCAAAACCTTGAATACGTCTTCCTAGATTCATTTGTGCTAGTTGTCCACCATGTGCAAAACAAGTT
Organism: uncultured Flavobacteriaceae bacterium; assembly: GCA_964591595.1. Classification (GTDB taxonomy): domain Bacteria; phylum Bacteroidota; class Bacteroidia; order Flavobacteriales; family Flavobacteriaceae; genus JAADHG01. Next base: position 2,321 of record CAZQBE010000125.1, on the reverse strand, counting down.
CTAATATTTGGAAAGCGTTCCTGCATACCATTAAGGGTATAAAAATGATAAGCATCACCACATTGTGCTAACATCCAGATTAAATGAAAACGCCATGCAGTATTCTCTAATTTTATCATTTTATCTCCATCGTAAGGATGAATTTCTATGGCTAATTTATATTTGTTTGCCAGTTCAAAAATGGGATCGTTTTCTTGGTCAAAAACGGAACGCCATTGCCCAATACTATCCATAAAATGTGTTGGTAAACACAATACTTTAAGGTTTAATTCTTCAACACAACGTTCAATTTCCCATAAAGCTCCTTGTATAAACCCTGGATGTACTACAAAACCACAGGTAAATTTTAAAGAATTGTCATGTTGTACTTTAGCATTAAAATCGTTTTGAAATCGTAAGGCTTTTTTCATTTGTTCTAAGCGTAAACCATTACCATATAACTGCGAAAGATTTAAAACGACTGCGTGATCTAGCTTATTTTTTTCCATCCATTCCAGTTTTTCATCCAAGAAAAAACTAGAATCTGTAACAGGACGTTTCCAATCTTTTTGTAACATATATTTACGCTCATTATCTACCCAAAAAATTTCTTTGTCCTTCATAAATTGAGGGATTTGTTCTGGATAAGGGAGTAAGTGCGAGTGACCGTTTATACGTAATTTACGTTTCATAATATTTCCTAGTAAGGCAGGAATCTTTTTAAGTTAATCGTGTTCTAATTCTAATGTAGAGAGTAGTAAAACTATTCAATCTAGACTTTCTTAGGGGGTTCCATAACTGTATCACATTTTTTGCAGGTACGTTTTTTTTTACTGCCGTAATACTTGTCAAAAATTCCAGGCATATCTGTTTCGATATTATCTAGTTTGAATTTTTTTCTGTAAAGTTGAGTATTACAGTTTTCGCAATACCACTCCAAAGCATCTTTCATCTTCTTTTTACGAGGGTATTCAATGACCAAGCCAACGGTATTTGCACTACGTTGAGGCGAGTGTGGTACTTTTGGTGGTAATATGTAGATATCACCTTCTTTAATATGAACATCTTCTGGCTTGCCATTATTCATGATTTTTAACACCATATCACCTTCTACTTGGTAGAAAAACTCAGGAGTTTCATTGTAGTGATAATCTTTTCTGCTATTTGGCCCGCCAACAACCATGACAATAAAATCGCCATCTTTCCAAACGACTTTATTACCTACAGGTGGTTTTAATAAATCCCTGTTTTCATCTATCCAAGTTTTAAAATTTAAAGGAGAAACTAATTTACTCATAGTTTTAATTTTTATTGTCATTGTGAAGCACTCTTTTTTTGAATAGTGTGGCTATCTGTTTGTTTTGTAAAGATTACCACGTTTCCCGATAGCTATCGGGATTCCTCGTAATGACAGTTTATTTTTTATCTGCTTAAAGTTACAAACTTTTTGTACGTCCACCATCAACAGGAAGATTAATTCCGTTAATATAACTCGCTGCTTCACTTGCTAAAAAAGTAACAGCGTTTGCTATTTCTTCAGGATGTGCAAATCGTTTTGCAGGTGTTACATTTTTCATTAGAGTTTCGGCATCTTGATATGTGCCATTAATTTTTTTAGCTACATTATGAAGTATAGCAGTTAGTCGCTCTGTTGCTGTCGCTCCTGGAAGCACATTGTTTACAGTAATTCCAAAAGAACCAACTTCTGTTGCTAGTGTTTTACTCCAATTTGCAACTGCTCCACGAATAGTGTTACTTACTCCTAAACCTTCAATGGGTTGTTTTACAGAAGTTGAAATTATATTTATGATTCTGCCATAACCTTCCGTCTTCATATATGGAATTACATTTTGTGCCAACACATGATTGCATTTTAAATGTTGTATAAAAGCACTTTCAAATTCATCCAATCCAGCTTCCAAAACTGTTCCTGATTTTGGTCCTCCGGTATTGTTTACCAAAATATGAAAACCATGATTATTTGAAATAAACTTTGAAACTTTAATTTTTAAATCGTCAGGATTCGAAAAATCTGCAACTATATAATTGTGATTTCCAGAAGAAGGCAATTCAGCAAGAACTTGTTTTAAGGTATCCTCGTTTCTTGCAATTAGCGTAATGTTCGCACCTTCGGTTGCAAGAGCAATTGCTGTTGCTTTACCAATGCCTTGTGTACTTCCACATACTAATGCGTTTTTGTTATTGAGTTCTAGATTCATAATATTTCCTGCCTTTCGACTCCGCTCAAGATAAACTCCAACAGGAATCTTTTTAATATTAGTTTTATTTCAGTTTAAAAGATTGCTACATCATTTTATGCCTCGCAATGACAATCATTTAAT
>CAZQBE010000124.1:0-7066 GCA_964591595.1 uncultured Flavobacteriaceae bacterium | reverse complement strand
AACATGCCTTTATCGAAAGCTATATTAGCTCCTTTAGTAATAAATGCTGTATTACCATTCATATCAGTTGCAGTATAGTTATAACTAGGATTGTCAAAATCAAAATAACCTAGTGACGTATTAATAACATCAACTCCTAAACTATCGGCACGTTCGGTAGCTTCTACCCAATAACTTTCTTCCACAGGATTTTCGCTTGCAGTATCTTCAGTTCTAAACAAATAATATGATGCATCAGGAGCAGTTCCTACAAATTGGTTCAACACAAAACCTGCCATAGTGCTCAACACTTTAGTACCATGCGTACTAGAAACAGAAGCATATACATTACTCGTTCTATCAACAAAATCGTAACCATTCAGCAAATTTCCAGCATCTCGCAAATGTTGAAATCCTGCCATTGTATTTACATTTGGGAAGCCTGCATCTATTACTGCAACGGTCATTCCTGTACCTGTAAAATTGGAGACATGTAATTTATCGGCATTAATCATTTCTACTTGATTCAGAGTATTTCCATACACAAAAACGGTCTGCGACTCTTCAATTTCAAACTTATTAGTTGGTCTCGATATTCTTGCCGTATTAAGGCTTTTATCGGCAAAATCGATACTACTCACAAAGCTTAAAACTATCAAATTATTAATGTCGGTTTGTGACCCTCGTACATGAACCGCATTAAACCATTTAGACTTGGCCATAACGGTTATTCCTGTAGCACTTTTAAGCTGTGTAATATAGGCTTCATTTACAGGAACATCTCTGGAATCTATAACTACACCATGATTCGTTTTTCTATCAATGGCTTTTTGCGTAAGTATGGTAATAGGATTTGCAATAGCGTTTGCTACATCAACCTTATCGGTTAAATACACCCAAGCATCTTGTTGTGCAAACGCAAAAAGCTGAAAAAAAAGTAGGCCTATAAAAAGATATTTTTTATTCATAATTTGAGATTCGGTATCTGCAAGTTAAGAAATTACTCCTGAACCTACTAATTCGTCCTCTAAATACCATGCTACAAACTGACCTTCGGTGATTGCTGATTGTGGTACATCGAAAGCAACATACAAACCACTTTCTACTTTATGAAGTGTTGCTTTTTGCAGAGGTTGTCTATACCTTATTCGTGCCATAATCTGCATAGTTTCACCTGTTTGAAGTTCTAAATCTTCACGAATCCAATGTAATTCTTCGTTAGTTACAAACAATGCTTTTTTATATAATCCTGGATGCGATTTCCCTTGTCCTGTATAAATAACATTATCATCTACATTGGTATCAATTACAAATAATGGTTCTACAGTACCTCCTACAGCCAAGCCTTTACGCTGACCTTTTGTAAAATAGTGAGCCCCTTGATGTTTCCCAATAACATGACCATCAGTTACTGAATATTCAATCTTTCTAGAGAGGTATTTTAATTTATCTTCTTCGGTTGAAAATATTGGTGTTTCTTTATTATACATGTTTTGTTCCTGTGGAATCTCAACAATAACACCTTCTTTTGGTTTTAGTTGCTGTTGTAAAAAATCTGGAAGTCTCACCTTACCAATAAAACAAAGTCCTTGTGAATCTTTTTTATCAGCAGTTATCAAATCCAACTTTGTTGCAATAGTTCTAACTTCTGGTTTGGTCATTTCACCAATTGGAAATAATGTTTTTGCCAATTGCTCTTGTGATAATTGGCAGAGAAAATAGGATTGGTCTTTATTGTTATCTTTCCCAGCTAGTAACTGAAAAATATCGTTTCCATCTTTTGAAATAACTCCTTTTCGACAATAGTGTCCTGTAGCAACAAAATCGGCTCCTAATTCCAGAGCAATTTTCATAAAGACATCAAACTTTATTTCACGATTACAAAGTACATCTGGATTTGGTGTGCGTCCGCATTCATACTCCTTGAACATATAATCCACAATACGTTCTTTGTATTGCTCGCTCAAATCAACTGTTTGAAAAGGAATACCAAGTTTTTCAGCAACAAGCATAGCATCGTTACTATCATCAAGCCAAGGGCATTCGTTAGAAATAGTAACCGAATCATCATGCCAATTCTTCATAAACAGACCTATAACCTCGTAGCCTTGTTCTTTTAAAACATAAGCTGCAACGCTTGAATCTACACCTCCTGAAAGTCCTACTACTACTCTTTGCATGCCGCAAATTTACGAATAAAAAAAGGTAACCAAACTAGGCTACCATTTGAAATGTTTATGTCCTAAATAAATTTTTATTATTGTTTCTTTTTACGGATTACAATTGCCGAAAAATCTTTTTCTCTAGTAAGTTCTCCATTTTCATAATACTTCCACACACCTACTTTTTTTCCTCTTTTGTATCGTCCTTCAGCCAAAAGTTCGGCTTTACCATTATAATATTTTGCAACACCATGCAATTCATTATTATCATAAAGAAAGGCCTTTAAAACAACACCTTTAGTAGAATACCAATTAGATTCGCCTTGAAGTTTACCATCAACATAATTGGCACTTTCTGCCACTTCACCATCTTTATAGAACACCAACTTTTCGCCTTGGAGTAAACCGTTACTATTATAGGTTTCGGTTGACATTACTGCATTTTTGTTTTTATGATAGTAAGTCCATGTTCCAACATATTTTTTGACCTCCATTTTACCCTCACTAATCACTTTCCCTCTAGATGACAAAAACTTTACATAAGCACTAGTATCCTTATCATTAAATTGTTTGGTTGCTGTAAGTACACTTTTCTTTTTAATGAACTTATAAAACTTAAAAAGCCCAACTTCTTTACCATGATTAAACTCTCCTTCATAACGCAATTGGGTTGTTCCTTCAAAATTCTTTTTCCAAATGCCATGACGTTTACCATTGGCATCAAACTGATTGATGTCTTGGGCAGATAAATTGCCAACAAGTAACAGGGTTATTATTAAAAATATGGTATGATTCATAATACTAAAATGTTTGTCATTTTGAGTGGAAAGATATATCTATTCTAGAGATTCTTCACAGCTTCGCTGCTACCTTCAACACAAAATATATTTTGTTTCTTGGTAATACTCGGAATGACAATGAACTACTTTTAAAACAAACGAAATTATTAATAAAATGTTATAGCACAAAAAAGCCGCCAATAAAGGCAGCTTTTATGTTGTAATTTTATTTTTTATGCTTTTGCTGCTGTTTCTTTTGTTCTTCTGCTTTTTCCATCATTTCTGCCATTTTACGCTGAAACTTCCCTTGTTTTTTGGGTTTTTTCTTGTTTACTTGAATTTGAGCATGAATCTTATCTTCGTCAAGAATATAGTTTTTAATCACTAACATAATACCTATAGTAATTAAGTTAGAAATAAAATAATACAAACTCAATCCGCTGGCATAATTATTAAAGAAAAATAACATCATTATAGGCGAGAAGTAAATCATGTACTTCATCATTTTACCCATGTCAGGCATTCCTTCTTGAGTTGGTTGTGATGCTGCTTGTTGTCCTGTTGTCATTTTCATATAAAAGAAAATTGCAATAGACGCCAAAATTGGAAACAAACTTACATGATCGCCATAGATTGGAATTCTAAACGGAAGTTCGGCAATTGTATCATATGATGATAAATCTTCGGCCCAAAGGAAACTTTTTTGACGCAGTTCAAAAGCTGTCGGGAAAAACATAAACAAGGCATAAAATACAGGAAGCTGAACCAATGCTGGCAAACAACCACTCATAGGACTTGCACCTGCCTTACTATACAACGCCATGGTCTCCTTTTGCTTTTTCATTGGATTATCTTTATACTTCGTACTTATTTCAGTAATCTCTGGCTTTAATATTTTCATTTTTGCTTGAGATAAATATGACTTATACAATACAGGAGATAATACCAAACGCACCAAAATTGTCATTAAAATAATCGCAACACCATACGGCAAAAAGCCGCTTAGAAAGCCAAACAACGGAATAAATAAATGCTTATTAATCCACCCAAAAAGTCCCCAACCATAAGGAATACTTTCTTCCAAATTTTTATCATAAGCTTTTAATATTTTACCATCAGTAGGTCCGTAATACATACTTAAAGTTTCGTTTAGTTCTCCTCCATTTAATTGCAAAGGAATTGAAGTTGCATAACTTTTAGTAAATAAAGTATCTACCTCTTCATCTATTGCCAAAGTAGTAGTCATTAAAGATGCTGTTTTAAAAGGCTTGTCTGAAAGTAATATAGAACTAAAAAAGTGTTGTCTGTATGATAGCCAACTCACATCTTTCTCAACCTCTTCATCATCTCCTGCTTGAGATAATTTACTTATTTTATCGCCATTTTCATGTTGATAAGATAGTCGAGTATAACGGTTTTCGTAAGTAATACTTTTTGAATGACGTATTCCTTTTAATTTCCAGTCTAATCGCACATCTTGTGAGCTGTTAAGAATGGAATTTAACCCTTGTGTTTTTACTGAAAAGCCTAACATATAATCGTTAGGTTTTAACTCGTATCTATATTCTAAATATTGTTTTTCCGAAACTTTAAGTTTCATAGTCAATATTTGATTATCGCCACTACTAGTAAGACTTGGTTGAAAATATAAATCCTTTGTATTTAAAGTACGTCCATCAGTTGTGCCAAAATTGATATTAAAAATAGCATTCTGATCTTTTATTAAGTAAATAGGAATCGAGTCGTAGTTTACAAATTGCTTTAATTTTACTTCTGCAAAGTATGCGCCTTTATTATTTACTTTAATATACAATACATCATTTTCTAGTATTGTAAACTCATCTTGGGCTGAAGCGAGCGAAGCAGAATATGCAAATGCACCTATTCTATTTTTTAAAGTTGCCAATTGCACAGAATCTGTAACTGAGGCTGCAGAAAATTCGGTAGGTGTCGCGACGAACTCATCTTTAACTTCATCAGCTTTTTTATCGGCTTCAACTTGTTCTTGTTTTGCTTTTTCTTGGGCTTCAATCTCCTCAGGTGTTGGCCTGTTTTGATAAAGCATATATACTAATATTAATGCTATAAGTATAAAACCTATTATTGAATTCAGGTCTAATTTCTTTTCTTCCATATGTGTAATTTATGTCATTCTGAATGTAATGAAGAATCTCAGGATGAGATATTTCGCTACTTCGACTGCGCTCAGCACAGTTTTGCTCAATATGACAATTTTTTAATTTTCAATTTTATGATTTACAAAAAGCTGTCCAATATACGCTTTATGCCATACTGACACTATTATTTGCCTTAGAATATTTGAGTGCCGCTTTTACAAATGCCACAAACAATGGATGCGGATTTGAAACAGTACTCTTATATTCTGGATGGTATTGTACACCAACAAACCAAGGATGCGTTGGGATTTCAATAATCTCTACCAAATCCGTTTCAGGGTTTAAACCTGTAGCTTTCATTCCTGTTGTTTCTAGTTGTGTTTTGTAATCGTTATTAAATTCATAACGATGACGGTGACGTTCTTTTATATTTGATTGTTCATATACCTGTGATGCAATACTATTTTCCTTTATCTCACAATCCCAAGCACCCAAACGCATGGTGCCACCTTTATTGATAATATTTTTTTGCGCTTCCATTAAATTAATCACAGGATGCACTGTACTTTCAACCATTTCAGTAGAATTAGCATCATTTAAACCCAATACATTTCGCGAGTATTCAATCACTGCCATTTGCATACCAAAACAAATACCTAAAAAAGGAATATTTTGTTCACGCACATATTTTATAGCTTCTATTTTACCTTCTATACCTCTTTCTCCAAAACCTGGAGCAACCAAAATACCATCTAAATGAGATAGTTTTAATTTAATATTATCACTGTTTAAATATTCACTATGTATAAACTCTACTTTTACTTTTACTTCATTAGCAGCACCAGCATGTATAAACGATTCTAATATCGATTTATAAGAATCTTGCAACTCTACATACTTTCCTATTAACCCAATAGTAACTTCGCTTTTTGGGTTTTTATGACGTAGCAAAAATTCGTTCCAGCTCGTTAAATCTGGTGTTGAACTTTTTAACTCCAATTGATTTAATACTACTTTATCCAAACCTTCGTCCAACATCATATTAGGCACATCGTAAATGGTTGAGGCATCAATAGATTGTATTACTGCTTCACGCTTTACATTACAAAAACGTGCCAATTTAGTTTTAATAGCATCACTCAATTCATGCTCTGTTCTACATACTAAAACATTGGCCTGCACACCACTTTCCATGAGTGTTTTGACACTGTGTTGTGTGGGTTTTGTTTTTAATTCGCCAGCTGCCGACAAATAAGGAACTAAAGTTAAATGAATAACAATAGCGTTATTATTACCCAATTCCCATTGCAACTGTCGTACGGCTTCTATATATGGTAAAGACTCAATATCACCAACGGTTCCACCAATTTCTGTAATGACAATATCGTAATCTCCAGACTTTCCTAAAATTTGGACACGGTGTTTAATCTCATCTGTAATATGCGGAATTACCTGTACTGTTTTTCCCAAAAACTCTCCACGACGTTCTTTGTCTATAACGCTTTGGTAAATACGTCCTGTAGTAACATTATTAGCTTGTGAGGTTGGCACATTTAAAAAGCGTTCGTAATGTCCTAGATCCAAATCGGTTTCGGCACCATCATCAGTTACATAACATTCGCCATGTTCATACGGATTAAGCGTTCCTGGATCTATATTAATATAAGGGTCTAATTTCTGGATGGTAACTCGGTAACCTTGAGCTTGAAGTAGTTTTGCTAAAGAGGCAGCGATAATGCCTTTACCTAGTGACGAGGTCACGCCTCCTGTTACAAAAATATATTTAGTGTTGCTTGTCATGTTGCGCTTTTAAACGCGGACAAATTTACAAAATTTATGCTGTTATAGACGAATTTTGAATTATTTATTTGTTGCGGAAAAATAAAGGATTTTTTGAAACAGACTATCCTAAAGACAGGAGAATAGAGGTATTTCGCTGATTTCATTTTTACTTAAATATCAAAATTCTTTATTTTAGATTCCAGTTTTCACGGGAAAGACAAATTTAATTATCATTATGCTTTTAAGT
>CAZQBE010000123.1:0-7090 GCA_964591595.1 uncultured Flavobacteriaceae bacterium | reverse complement strand
TCAAGGTTTTAATTTCCTTATTACACACTTTAGAATTAGAATTAACTACAAATTCAAGAATTTCAGCATCCATATTCCCTAACTTAGTAATTGCTACAACCTCACCTTTTCTAATATATCTAAATATACTATTAGCTGCTAGTAACTTTTTATTTATCAAGGTATCTATTCCTATAGAATGAAATAACTCAAAATAATCCATGTTTTCAACGAGTGCAATGGTTTTTTTAACACCTCGTAATTTTGCTACCAAGCAAGACATAATATTGGTTTCAGAATTTCCAGTAACTGAAATAAAAGCATCCATTCCGGCAATATTTTCTTCATCTAAAAGCTCTACATTCCTACCATCGCCATGAATTACCAATATATTTGGCAACTCATCGGCCAAGTCAAAAGATCTATCCTTATTGTTTTCAATAAGTTTAATATTAATACTATTATTTGCTAAGTCTCTTGCAGTTTTAGAACCAATTCTTCCACCTCCAAGAATCATAGCGTTCTTAACTTCAGTTTTAAATTTTCCAGTGAGTTTACATATTTCCTCATCTCCTCCTTTAGAGGTCATAAACACCACATGATCCCCTTCTTTAAAAAATGTGTCTCCTCTAGGAATGATAGTAAGTTGTGTCCCTTCGCGCTGTATGGCTATAGACATGAAGTTTACTTTAGGAAAAAGATTTGCAGCTTCTTTAACCGATTTTCCAACAAATTTAGATGTTCTTGAAAGGTTTAACCCTAACATGGTTAATGCTCCGTCTTCAAATTCATAAGTTTCTCTAAATACTGATTGATTTAAGAGCATTTCAATCTCAGAAGCCGCTAAAGATTCTGGTGAGATTAACTCATCAATACCAAATTTGGTAAACTCAACCTCATCTTTAAAATCTATAAACTCGGTATTGGAGATTCTTGCAATGGTTTTTTCCGCACCAAGTTGTTTAGCTAATACACTAGCTGTAATATTTGTAGTCTCTGAAGACGTTACTGCAATAAATAAATCTGCATTTGTTATTCTACATTCATTCAAAATTGAAATAGAAGTGGCATCTCCTTTAATAACTTTGATATCCAAATGCGTATCTGCATAAGCAAGGCTATCTTTTTTTGTGTCAATTAAAGTTATTTCTTGAGATTCGTAAGATAATAATTTTGCTAAATGAAATCCGACTTCACCTGCTCCAGCAATAATAATCTTCATTTGATAATATTAATAGTAAAGATTAGCAAATATAAATTATTTTTAGGGATTTGTATATGAAATGTATTTCTTTGCACTAAATTTTAGAAGCAATCTCATTTTATAGCCCTATTTATTAATGTCTGAAAAAGTAAAACCTTACAAGAACAGTGATTTAAGTAAAAAAGAACAAGTCACTAAAATGTTTGATAATATTTCAAAGGAATACGACGGTCTTAATCGTGTTATTTCTTTTGGTATTGATGTTAAATGGCGTAACAAAGTTGTATATATTGTTGCTAAACGAAACCCAAATTATATTTTAGATATTGCTACAGGCACAGGAGACTTAGCTATTAATCTTGTAAAAACAAAGGCTTCAAAAATTATTGGTCTAGATATAAGCCATGGAATGCTAGCCGTTGGACGACAAAAAATTGCTAAAAAAAACTTAGAGAATACCATTGAAATGGTATTAGGCGATTCTGAAAATTTACCTTTCGATGATGATGCTTTTGATGCTATTACAGTGGCTTTTGGCGTTCGGAATTTTGAAAATCTTGAAAAAGGGCTTTCTGAAATTTTGCGCGTATTAAAATCAAATGGCATTTTTGTGATTTTAGAAACCTCAGTACCAACTAAAACCCCTTTTAAACAAGGCTATAATATTTATACTAAAGGTATCATGCCTATAATAGGAAAATTATTTTCCAGAGATAAAGCTGCTTATTCTTATTTGAGTGCATCAGCTTCTGTTTTTCCTTATGGCGAAGCACTAAACAATATTTTACATAAAATTGGGTTTATTAATGCTGAAGCGTTACCACAAACATTTGGTGTAGCAACTATTTACACAGCAACTAAGAAATAAATATGAAGAGAATAGTTTTAGTTTTATCATTTATAATTATAGCACAAACGGCTTATGCTCAATTATTTAGCAAGGATAAAATTCAAAATAACCAAAACATTGACAAGGCGCAATGGTCTTGGGGATACTTTCTTGGGGTTAATAACTATGATTTTAATTTTGATTATAAGCAAGACCTTAAAGATATTCAGACCGTTAAAACCACTGGTTTTAGTGTTGGTCTTATTGGAAATATGCGTATCAACGACTATTTAGATTTAAGACTAGAACCAGGATTATTTATTACAAGACGCGATTTAATCTATGATCAAAGTTATTTTAATGGCATCTCTTTTAATAATTCTGATTTGCTTCGTGAAGTACGTTCAACATATATTCATATTCCTTTGCTATTAAAAATATCTACTAAGCGTATAAACAATATTAAACCATTTATAGTTGGAGGTTTTTCTACAGCATTAAACTTATCTAGTAATCAAGACAATCCCGACGATAATAGTAATGGACAATTCAGAACTAAAAAAGGAGTTGTTTTTTATGAACTTGGTGTAGGTATAGATTTTTACTTACCATGGTTTAAGTTTACACCAGCTATTCGCGGTATTTTTGCTATGAGTGATGAGCTAGTAAGAGACCGAGACCCAAATAGTCCTTGGACTAGCAATATTGTAAGTATGAAAACGAGAGGCTTGTTTATTAGCTTTACGTTTCAGTAGTTCTTCTCTTTAATTCACTTAATAATATTGCGGTTGCAGTTGCAACATTTAAACTTTCAGTAGTTTGCAAATTACCAAAACGTGGTATGGAAATACGATGTGTGATTTGAGCTTCTACTTCATTACAAATTCCATTAGCCTCATTTCCTAAAACTAAGATTCCAGAACTTGCTAAATCTTTGTGATATACATTATCGCCATCCATGAAAGCACCAAATATATTAGTATTTTGCTCAGGTAAAATTTCGTTTAAACTTACATAAGACACATTTACTCTAGTAATTGAACCCATTGTAGCTTGTATTACTTTTGGATTGTAACAATCTACAGTATCAAGACTGCATATTAAATCTTTAACCCCAAACCAATCGCACAGCCGTATAATGGTTCCTAAATTTCCAGGGTCTCTTACATCGTCTAATGCTACAATAAGTTTGCTAAAATTTATAGTTTGTGGTTTTGGTATTTTAAACAGCGATAAAGCTGTGTTAGGCGTTTTAAGGAAACTTATTTTTTTTAACTCATTTTCAGAAATTTCAGTTTGCAAATCGTCCGAAACATCAAATTCTAACGTAGTTGTATATAGCTGCTGTAATTGCAAATTGGAATGTAACAGCTCAAAAATAGTTTTCTTCCCCTCGGCTACAAATAGCTGATGTTGAAGGCGATACTTTTTTTGTTTTAAACTCGTTATAAGCTTTATTTGGTTTTTACTAAGCATTAAAAGCAGTAATTATTTTTTTCGCTATAAATTTTTATAAAGAAAATGATAAAATTTACACCAAAAGCACACTGGTCTATTTATTTTTAATATTTTTTTTCAAAGGAAATAGTGTATTTTTGAAATTGTAATAGAGACTGAATTATATTACTTTAACTTATTTCTTTCTAGTTGAAAAAAATACTTGCAAAAATATCAATATTTATAGTAATTATAAGTGTTATTACATCCTGTAACGTCGTAAAAAGAGTTGGTGACGACCAACATTTATTAACACAAACTTCAGTCTTTGTCAATAACAAAAAAAATCCTTCGGAAGAGTTAAAAAATCTTATTTATCAACATCCAAATGGTAAACTATTTGGAATTCCTTTGCGTTTACATATTTATAATTTAGCAAGAGACCAAAGAGATTCTTTATTTGAGGTTTGGCTCGACAAGCACCCGAAACGCAGAGCTCGATTAACTAAAAAGCTATCTAAAAAACAAGTAGACCAATTAAAAGAATCATCTCTTGGATTTAATAATTGGTTACGTAAAACTGGTGAAGCTCCTGTTATTATTGATAGTTTAAAAACAATTAGATCTGAGAAAAGGCTAGAACGCTACTATACATCTAATGGATGGTTTAATCGTAAAATTACCCATGACATAAAAACTGGTAAAAACAAACGCGCTTCAATTGAATATCATATTAACACAGGCAAGCCTTTTACTTTAGACTCTATTTTTACAAGTATTTCTTCAGCATTAGTTGATTCTTTGTATCAAGTTTCAAAAGAAAGTAGTTTGCTAAAAAAAGGCAATCAATATAAAGACAGAGATTTTACTGATGAACGCGATAGACTTTCTGAAACTTTTAGAAACTCTGGTGTATATCATTTTTCGCAGGATTATGTCAGATTTGAGATTGATACTATTGGAAAAAACAAAAAGGTAGATGTTGATGTTATCATTCAAGATAGAATCATACGAAATGAAGATTCAGTAACAACTACGCCGTTTAAAATATATACCATTAAAGCCGTAAATATAATTACGGATGATGCCTTTGTAAATAGAGGGAAACCTTTTCAAGATTCTATTTCCTACGAAAATTATAATTTATTTAGTTATGGTAAAATGCGGTATCGCCCAAAAGCACTTATAGATGCTGTATTTATATCTAAAGACCATATTTTTAGAGATGTTGACCGTATAAATACGTATAGACATTTAAACGAATTACGAACATTTAAATATCCAACCATTGATTACATTGTAAATGATGATGATAACACTTTAACCGCAAATATTTTGCTCTCTCCTCGAAAAAAATATGGTCTTGGCTTTGATATAGACATCTCGCAAAGTAATATACAATCTATTGGATTGACCTTTAGCACATCTTTGTTTATTCGCAATATATTTAGAGGCGCAGAAACTCTTGAAATATCTGCTCTGGGATCTATTGGCGCTTCAAAAGACAACGCTACTAAAGACCAGTTTTTTGACATAAATGAAATTGGCGTAGATGCTAAACTTACGATTCCAAGGTTCTTTTTTCCGTTTAATACCAAAAAAATCATCCCTAAATACATGTCTCCAAGTACCCGTATTAGTTTAGGGTTTACCAGTCAAACTAATATAGGCTTGGATAAACAAACCGTAAATGGAATTTTAAATTACAACTGGAGTCCTTCAAAAACGGTTACAAATAGTGTTGACTTATTTAGCACACAATATATAAGAAATCTTAACCCCCAAAATTATTTTAGTGTTTATCAAAATTCTTATAAAAGCTTGAACAATATTGCCCAACAATTTAACCAAAACCCATTAAATATAGATACCTCTGGAAATTTAATTATCCCAAGTGGTGCCAATAATTTTATATCTGAAGTTTTAAATGAAGAAACACAATTAACACCACAAGATGACGATTTTAGAGCTGTAAATAATATTGACGAACGCAAACAACGATTAACAGAAGATAACCTTATTATATCATCGAATTTCAGTTTTATTAAAGATAAACGTGAAAGTCTAACCGACCAAAAGTTTTCCATTTTCCGCTTCAAATTTGAAGCGGCAGGTAATATCCTTAAAACCTTATCTAGTACTCTTGGTCTCAAAAAAAATCAAGATAATAAATATGAGTTATTCGGTGTTGCATTTTCACAATATCTTAAAACAGAGTTAGATTATATAAAATATTGGAGCTTAGGAGGAAAAAATGTGCTTGCCACTCGTAGTTATTTTGGCATTGCAATCCCTTACGGCAACTCAAATAGTATTCCTTTTTCTAAAAGTTTTTTCGCTGGTGGACCAAATGATAATCGCGCTTGGACAGCATACGATTTAGGTCCAGGAAGCTCTAATAGTAACAATGAGTTTAACGAGGCTAATATGAAATTAGCATTTAGTTTAGAACATCGTTTTAATTTATTTGGTAGTGTAAATGGTGCTTTATTTATTGATGCAGGAAATATTTGGAATGTTCGGGATAGCGAAGTCGATCCTAACGCTATTTTTGATAGTTTTAGCTCTTTAAAAGATATTGCTATTGGTTCAGGTTTTGGCCTAAGATATGATTTTGGGTTCTTTGTTCTTAGAGGAGATATTGGTTTTAAAACTTACGATCCTTCTTTTAAAGATAATAACCGATGGTTTAATGATTATAATTTTGCTAATGCGGTTTATAATATTGGAATAAACTATCCTTTTTAATTATATTTTCTCGTTTCTTCCGATAACGTTTGCGTAGTTTTTTTCTATGTTTCAGAATATAAAATGAATGTTTTTTGTTTAAAAAAGTTTACTTTTGAGTTTTCAATATCATCTACAAAAATCATAAATCATGGGACACAATATTAAAGCTGGAGTGGCTACAGGAACAGAAGTTCAAGACATTTTTAAACTTGCTAAACAAAAAGGATTTGCCTTACCAGCCGTTAATGTTATTGGCTCAAGCAGCATAAATGGTGTCTTAGAAACAGCACGTGATTTAAATGCACCAGTTATTATTCAATTTTCTAATGGTGGTGCACATTTTAATGCAGGCAAAGGTTTATCAAACGAAAACCAGAAAGCAGCAATTGCTGGCGCTATTGCTGGTGCAAAGCATATACATATTTTAGCTAAAGAATATGGTATTCCTGTAATTTTACATACAGACCATTGCGCCAAAAAATTATTACCATGGATTGATGGTTTATTAGACGCCAGTGAGCAACATTTTGCTGAAACAGGAAAACCACTTTATAGTTCTCACATGATAGATTTATCAGAAGAACCCATTGAAGAAAATATTGAGATTTGCAAGCAATATTTAGAACGCATGAGCAAAATGGGAATGACTCTAGAGATTGAACTTGGTATTACAGGAGGCGAAGAAGATGGTGTAGATAATACTGATGTTGATGATTCCAAGTTATACACACAACCTGAAGAAGTGGCTTTTGCCTATGAAGAGTTGAGTAAAATAAGCAATCAATTTACAATTGCAGCTGCATTTGGCAATGTTCATGGTGTTTACAAACCAGGAAACGTAAAATTAACACCTAAAATTCTTAAGAATTCTCAAGAACACATTTCTGAAAAATACAATGTAGAACACAATC
>CAZQBE010000122.1:0-7116 GCA_964591595.1 uncultured Flavobacteriaceae bacterium | reverse complement strand
TTAAGGAATCCTCCTAAAGCGAGACATCCCCATAAAAACCTCTAACATCAATAATAATCAATATTACAGGTAAATATTATTAATATATAATCTTAATCTATATACTGTATTTTTTTTATTGTAGCTTCATTCTTACTATCAAAAAAGCCTTGTTCTTCCATCCATTTATCGCTATATACTTTACTCATATAACGTGACCCATGGTCCGGAAATATAACTACAATTTTATCTCCTTTTTTAAATTCGCCTTCTTCATGCAATTGTTTAATGGCTTGAAATGCTGCACCACTTGTGTAACCAACAAATAAGCCTTCTGTTCTTACTATTTCTCTTGCAGTATGTGCACTTTCTTCGTCAGATACTTTGATAAACTTATCTATTACATCAAAATCGGTGGCTGTGGGTATTAAATTTTTACCTAAACCTTCAATTCTATACGGATAAATTTCATTGGCATCAAACTCTCGTGTTTCGTGATATTTTTGCAATACTGAACCATAGGCATCTACTCCAATAATTTTAATATCTGGGTTTTGTTCTTTCAAATATTTTGCTGTTCCAGAAATAGTTCCACCAGTTCCGCTACATGCTACTAAATATGTAATTTCTCCATCGGTTTGTTCCCAAATTTCAGGACCAGTAGTTTTATAATGTGCTTCAATATTTAACTCATTAAAATACTGATTGATATACACTGAACCTTTTATTTCTTCATGCAATCGTTTAGCAACTTGGTAGTACGATCTTGGGTCGTCTGCACTCACATGGGCAGGACATACATATACCTTGGCCCCCATGGTTTTAAGCATGTCTATCTTATCAGCCGACGATTTAGAAGATACGGCTAAAATGCATTCGTATCCTTTAATAATACTCACCATTGCAATACTAAATCCAGTATTACCAGATGTAGTTTCAATAATAGTATCTCCCGGAGAAAGGATTCCTCTTTTCTCGGCTTCTTCAATAATGTAAAGTGCTATTCTATCTTTTGTGGAGTGTCCAGGATTAAAAGCTTCTACTTTTGCTAAATATTCACCTTCAAAATCTGAGGTTAATTTTTGAAGTCTAATAAGCGGTGTTTTTCCAATAAGGTCTAACACATTATCAAATACTTTTTTACTGTGTTTCATAAAATAATATTATGAGTTACATATAATAAATGTAACTTTTAACTTGGCAAAAATATAATAATTTTTGGAAATTATACAGTTTTACCTTCCAAATCTAACAAAAAAGCATATTCTAATGCATCCTCTTTTAGGGCTTCAAAACGTCCAGAAGCTCCTCCATGACCAGCTTCCATGTTGGTTTTAAGTAAAAGTAAATGATTATCTTTTTTTAAAACTCTTAATTTGGCTATCCACTTTGCTGGTTCCCAATATTGTACTTGAGAATCATGTAATCCTGCTGTTATTAAAAGGTTTGGATAATTTATAGAATTTACGTTGTCATAAGGTGAATACGATTTTATATAATCATAATACAACTCATCATTTGGATTTCCCCATTCATCATATTCCCCTGTTGTTAACGGAATACTATCGTCTAGCATCGTAGAAATAACATCTACAAAAGGGACTTGTGCTACAATACCATTATAAAGCTGAGAAGCCCAATTAACGATAACTCCCATTAGCAAACCTCCTGCACTTCCTCCCATGGCGTAATGGTGTTTTGCTGAAGTATAGCCTTCTTCAATTAAGAAATTAGAACAGGCTATAAAATCGGTAAATGTGTTTTTCTTGTGAAACAATTTTCCATTATCATACCATTGTCTGCCCAAATACTCGCCACCACGTACATGTGCAATAGCATATATAAAACCTCTATCCAACAAACTCAGTCTTATGGTTGAGAAATAAGGATCAATTGTTGAACCATACGAACCATATGCATATAATAGCAAAGGTGTTTCTTTACTTTTTTTAGTATCAATGTGATGTACCAAAGAAATGGGAACTTTTGTGCCATCGTCTGCAGTTGCCCAAACACGTTCAGATACATAATTTTCTTTGTTAAACTTCCCTCCTAATACTTCTTGTTCTTTTTTTACTTCTTTAGTTTTAGTACACATGTCGAAATCTATAACCGAAGCAGGTGTGGTTAACGAATTGTAACTATACCTAAGGATAGTCGTCTCAAAATCTATATTGGTTGTGGTATAAGCTGTATAGGTTTCATTATCAAAAGGTAAATAGTACTCTTCTGAATTATCCCAAGGCTTAATTCTAATTTCGTTTAACCCATTGCGGCGTTCGCTTATTACCAAAAATGCTTTAAAGATATCTATCCCTTCTAACATCACTTCTTCTCTATGTGCAATAACTTCTTGCCAATGTTCAATTTCTGTCGAGTTTTCATTGGTCTTCATGAGCTTAAAATTGGTCGCCTTATCTGCATTTGTAACGATATAAAAATCGTTTTCAAAATGATTGATACTGTATTCTAAACCTCTAACTCTAGGTTGAAATATTCTAAACTCGTCATTTGGAGTATTAGCATTTAAAATTTGATATTCAGTAGTTAGCGTGCTATAACTTGTAATAACAATATACTTCTTTGATTTTGTTTTTGAAACAGTAACACCAAAGGTATCGTCGGTTTCAGTAAAAATAAGCGTATCATTTACAACTTCATCACCCAATTTGTGTTTATATATTTTATCTGAACGTAAAGTCTGTTTATTTTTAGCTGTGTAAAAGAGCGTTTTATTATCGTTTGACCAAGTGGCTCCTCCTATAGTGTTCTTTATAGCTTCTTTATAAATTTTACCAGTCACCAAATTTTTAATATGAATCGTGTATTGTCTGCGACTCACAGTATCTATTCCGTAGGACACTAAAGTATTATCAGGACTTATATTTATTCCAGTTAATTTAAAATATGTATGCCCTTTTGCCATCTCGTTACAATCGAACAAAATTTCTTCCGTGGCATCTAATGTGGCTTTCTTCCGTGTGTAAATAGGGTAATCTTTTCCTTTTTCAAACTTAACAATATACCAATAACCATTGTATTTATATGGTACTGAGCTATCATCTTCCTTAATACGTGCTTTCATTTCTTCAAACAAGTTGGTTTGAAAATCTTTGGTATGAGATAGCTTTGCATCACAATAGGTATTCTCTTGCTCTAAGTAATTAATCACTTCCGGATTTTCTCTATCGTTGAGCCAGTAATAATTGTCTATGCGAATGTCGTCATGTATTTTTAATTGCTTTGGGACGATTTTAGCTTTGGGAGGGTTTATAGATTTACTCATATATGAATCTTATTGAGTACGCAAAAATAAGATTATTATTTAATAGAATTAGAGAAATGGAAAAAGAGGAAAGATATAAGAAACAAAAAAGTGGTTCAGTGCTAAGTTAAAAGAAATCAAGTAATCTGTTAGCGTCACAGCGAGGAATGCAATGACGTGGTAGTCTTATTAATGATATTACTAAACATCATGAGATTGCTTCACTACGTTCGCAATGACGTTTGTTACATCAAACTAAAAACACCCAAAAGCCTTTCATGCATGGCATCTGTATAATCCAATTAACTTTGTTTCTTTAATTTAAAAAATAGTCTAGAAATCCATAAGCCAATTACTAGAATAAAAAATTGGATTAAAGTAAAAAAGAGAACATAAAATGGAGTAAATGCAAGTAAGGCTAAAAAACCTTTTAAACCTCCTACTTTTTCTCCTCCTAATGTCACAGGACTATTCCCTCCTAAAAGTATTAGTAAAGACCCTATTATAAAAATTAATAAACATAACCCTATACTACTCATGAGGGATAGTTTTAGTGAATCTTTTATTGATAATAGTTTTGTTAATTCTCTAAATTTCATAATTGTTTTGCTTTTAAAAAATCCTAATCTATCAATGCTGCATTATAATTCCTTACTCTAAAGTATTCAACCCAATTTTCTTTATGGTTAAAGCCGTAGAAATTGTCAAATCAGTTAATGCTATTTTTATAAACTCGATAACGTAAGCCAAATAGATAGTTGCTATATTCTATTATAACTCCAACTCTATAAAAATTTCTAAAACTCTCTCATGCATCTCATCTGTATAATCCAAGTGTGTTACAATGCGTAGCTTTCCGCCTCCCATTCCAATAATTTTAATATTTTCATCTGCAAGATTTTGTACAAAAGCAGCTTCATCTACATCGTCATTTAATTCAAAAATAATGATATTGGTTTCAATAGGTTCAACGGTTTTTATTATTGATAATTGGCTTAAAACGTCGCCAATTTCTTTGGCTTTTTTGTGATCTTTGGTAAGTCTATCGATATGATTATCTAAAGCATAAATCCCTGCTGCTGCAAGATATCCTACTTGCCTTAAATTACCTCCAAACAGCTTCCGAACACGAATAGCGTTTTTCATAATCTCTTCGTCACCCACCAAAACCGACCCTATAGGACAACCTAAGCCTTTACTTAAACATACCGAAATGGTATCGAACACCTCACCATATTGCAATGCCGTTTCATTATTAGCCACTAAAGCATTCCAAATACGTGCACCATCTAAATGGTAACCTAAATTATTATCGTCACAGACTTGTCTAATTTTTAAAATCTCATTAAAATCCCAACAAGAACCTCCTCCTTTATTGGTTGTGTTTTCAACTGCTACCAAACTGGTTTGGCTGTAATAAAACGCATCTGGATTAATAGCCTCTATAACTTGATTTGCAGTAAACATACCACGTTGTCCATCAATAAGCTTACAAGATGCTCCGCTATTAGCAGAAACACCTCCAGCTTCATAATTGTAAATGTGGGCATATTTATCGCAAATCACCTGCTCACTCGGATTTGTATGCAGCTTTATAGCAGTTTGATTTGCCATACTTCCGCTAGGAAAAAACAAAGCATTACTTTTACCAAACATTTTGGCAACCTTATTTTCCAAGGCATTAACAGTTGGGTCTTCCTTAAAAACATCGTCACCAACTTGTGCACTCATCATGGCATCCAACATTCCTTGTGTTGGTTTGGTAACGGTATCGCTTCTTAAATCTATTATCATATTTATTTCCCATTAATCCCAATGGCTATCGGGAGAAATCTTTTTTAGTTAATAATTTTATTTCTTAAGGTTTCGACTGCGCTCAACCTGACACTTAAATCAATTTGAGGTATAACTACACATATCGCTTCCTATTGGCGAACCATCAGGAATTTTAGGTGATGCTTCCAGTTTAAATTCTTCTGGCTCTTCATTAAAACGTTTAATTAAACGCTTGTATTGATTGGAATAAGCAGAATTATCCAAACCTTCATAAATTGATTTTATCATTTTGTTTGCAATCGCATTCACTAGAAAATACGCATTATTATTTACTGCTAAATTCATGATGTATTTTAGCACATTTTGATTTATCATTTGTTGAACTTCATTTAAGTAAGCATTATTATGATTCTTTTTAAATGATTGATTTATAATATTTTGCAGTACTTCATCTAAACTCAATTGATTATTATCAAGACTCTTTTGCTGTACCAAACGATTGGCACGTTGTGGATGCAATAGCAAACTTAATGTCATATCACTAGCTGTAGATACCACACTTAAGGCATCAAAACCAACACCAGTTTTTCCTTTAAAAGATTCTCTACTTCTACCATAAGCAAAAGCTCTTGGAGGAAATAAGTCTAATTTATTTTTTGGAATTGCTAACACTTCTGCATCTAGTGTTTTTAAAACTGTTTTAAGTGTTTTGCGTTGTGTATTAACATCGACGACTTTAGTGGTAAACTGACCATCGCCTTTAACCGCATAGTTATAATCTAATCCACCAACCACTTTTGTTGCTGCTTCCGTTTGATAACGATGAAAGAAATACAATGGTACAAACACATCTTCTAAAACTGAGTATGGTTCGTTAGTGCGAATGTTATCTTTTGAGAAATTTGAAACGGCTTTCGCTCTCACTTTTAAAATTGCCTCTAATCCTTCGGATGCTGTTTTACCATTATCCCACAAATGCGCCAGAGGATGCGCGCCACCTTGTGATCTTGCATCACTATCTGTTATAAAACGTAATCCATCATTTTTCGCTTTGTCTAGAATTTTATTGAGTTCTATTCTTTCATCTGCGCTTTTATCAAACTCGGAGTAACTATAAGCAACAGAAACCTTATCCCAATCGCCAATACCTATAGCATAAGCATTACTTAAATCTATATCGTTACCTTTTACCGTAATTAATGGATGTGGATAATCCATTACTGATGCTCTATTATGCGTACTTGCGGTAAAATTATGTGCGAAGCCTAAAGTATGTCCAACTTCGTGTGCACCTAATTGACGTATTCTTGCCAATGCCATTTCTAACATAGGCTGATAATTATCGTCACGCTCAGCAAAAGGCTTATTCATTAAAGCTTGTGCAATTAAAAAATCTTGTCGTACGCGTAAACTCCCTAAACTAACATGTCCTTTAATAATTTCTCCTGTTCTTGGATCTACAACACTACCTCCATAACTCCAGCCTCTAGTAGAACGATGCACCCATTGAATAACATTGTATCTGCAGTCCATAGGATCAGCATCCTCAGGCAGCATTTTTACCTGAAAAGCATCTTTAAACCCAATAGCTTCGTAAGCTTGATTCCACCAACTGGCTCCTTTTAATAATGCAGAACGTACTGGTTCGGGAGTACCATTGTCTAAATAATAAATAATAGGTTCTTTGGCTTCACTAATTGCTGCATTAGGGTTTTTCTTTTCCAAACGATGCCGTATAACAAATCGCTTACGTATTTGTTCTTGAATAGGTGTTGCATAATCCATATAAGACATCGGAATAGCACCACTTCGTACATCAAAAACTCTAGGTTTATAATTATTATCAGGAAGCTCTATAAACGAATGATGTTGTGTTACTGTTACTAATGATGCAGTTGGTGTTACGCTTCGTAAGTTGCGCCCTGTTGGTTGCCCTTTAAAAGTTAAGATTACATCAAACTCCACATTTTTTGGAAACGCTTTGGTGCGCTCCATATTCAATGCACTTTTACTGAGGTCTAATTTGTACATCCCTTCATTAGAACGTTTTAATCGGTTAGAAACGCCATGTGTATCCTGCATTAAAAAAGGTGTTA
>CAZQBE010000121.1:0-7143 GCA_964591595.1 uncultured Flavobacteriaceae bacterium | reverse complement strand
TTGGTAGAAACATTAACAATATTAAAATTAGCATTATTTAAAATGCACAACGGGTGGTTAAGATATATTTCTATACTTTTATCAATCAAACCAACCATTATGAAAAAGCTAATCTTAGTGTTCCTAATTTTCTCAATTCAAATACAAGCACAACAAATCCTATCTGAAAAAGAACGCGCTGTTGTAGTTGATGAAATTCTTACCCATAGATTTAATAATCTGCTTCCAAAATTAATGGATCTTACAGGTATTGATATGTGGATTTTAATTTCCAGAGAATATAACGAAGACCCAGTTTTAAAAACCATGCTACCAGCAACGTGGTTAAATGCGAGACGACGCACTATTATTTTATTTTACAGAAATAAAGAAAAAAATACCATTGATAAATTAGCAGTAGCACGATATAATTTTGGTGATAATATTACATCAGCTTGGGATAAAGCTAAAGAACCTAATCAATGGAAGCGTTTAGTGCAACTCATAGAAGAGCGAAACCCTAAAAGCATCGGATTGAATTTTTCTACACATTTTAATATCTCGGATGGACTTGATAAAACGGATTATGATGCGTTTATGCAGTATCTTCCAAAGAAGTTTAGTAACAAAGTAGTTTCGGCTGAAAAATTGGCTACCGCTTGGATTGAAACTAGAACACCTCGAGAAATGATAATTTACAGACAACTTGTTGATATTACTCATAGTATTATTGCTGAAGCCTTTTCAGAAAAAGTGATTACAGCAGGAATAACAACAACTACTGATGTGGAGTGGTGGCTACGACAAAAAGTTACTAATCTTGGTTTAGATACTTGGTTTCATCCATCGGTAGATGTGCAGCGTAGTAGTGAGGTTTTGGAAAGCCATATTTATTCATTTGATGATAGACCAAACAAAATGCTTATTCTACCCGGAGATTTATTGCATTGCGATTTTGGTATTACGTATTTGCGTTTAAATACAGATTGTCAAGAACTTGCCTATGTTCTTAAGCCCAATGAAACGGAGCCTCCTATATATTTGCAAAATGCTTTAGTAGAGGGCAATGCGGTACAAGATATTTTTATTTCAAATTTTGAAAAAGGAAAAACAGGAAATCAAATATTATTAAAATCTTTAGAAGAAGCAAAAGCTCAAGGGTTACAACCAGCAATATATACACATCCATTAGGTAGCTATGGGCATTCTTCTGGTCCAACTATTGGAATGTGGGATGCACAAGAAGGAGTTACAGGCGCAGGAGATTATCCGTTATATCCAAATACGGTTTATGCTATAGAGTTAAATACTACAGTCAATATTCCACAATGGAAACGAGATATACGCATAATGCTTGAGGAGGCTGGATTCTATGGAGAAAATGGATTTAGATATGTAAATGGAAGACAAACCAAGTTGCTTACAATTCCAAGAGTTAATAATCATCAAGGCAATTAAACCTAGTATAAGGTAACTATTGTTGCATTTTGAAATAATAATCTGCTGATCGTTTTCCAGAGCCATACAACAAAAAGAAAATGCAAAGAATAAATACAGTAATTGATAAAATTAAATTTGTGGTATTCATTTCACCAACAAAGTTTATTATTACAGCTCCAATAATTATTGGTACCTGTGCAATTATTGCCCAACGTGTTAGTAATCCAAAAATGATTAACAAGCCACCTATAAGATGTGCTGGGGCAACATAGTGTAAAGCTATCATACCTCCAGCAAGGTTTTGAATGGGTTTAAAGAGATCAATCAAAACTTGGGTGTCATTCATAAAATGTAATCCTTTAATAAATATAATTATACCTAAAGCAATTCTAAATAAGTCAATTGCAAGATATGTATGTCTATTTGCCCACTTGTTTAATGTTTTAACCGTTCCCATGATTATTACAGTTTAATAAGTTAATTGCATTAAGATACAGAAATTTGGTGACATATTAAAATTTCATTTTATGAAAATTTTGAATTTACAATTAGTTTTTTTATTAAATTGCAGCTTTAAAAATAGATTATGAAAAAGAATTTTTTACTTGTGATTTTTGGTTTAAGCCTTTCATTTCAATTTGTAAATGCACAACAAGTAAATGGTATACAGCGTGGTCAAAGAGGGTATGTCCCTCCACCTGTTAATAATACGACTACTTATATCGAGCTTAAGAATCCATATGAAGAAGTATCTATAATGTTGCCAAAATGTGTTGAGGTCTTTAATTTAGATGACTTTGAGAAAGAAATTATCAAAGGCATACTGTTAAAAAACTTTGAAAATCAAAATGTAATACTTAGTGATGAGGGAAACAGTCGTGAGGAAAGAAAAAAGAAGTTAGCTGAATTAGATAAGGAATTTTATAAGGAATTAGCATTGATTTTATCAACTGATGAAATTGAGAAGTTTAAGCTTATGGATTTTTCAGAAACTAAAGCAGAGAAAAAACAAAAAAAGAGAAAAAAAAGAAATAAAGGAAATAAAGGAAGGTCATAAAAAAAGAGTGTGGAAACACTCTTTTTTTATTTTCGTCTTTTTTGACTTATTGGTTTCGTCTTGAAAATATTATAGTAAGCATATTTTTTGTAAATTTAAAACAAAAACGGTATGAAAGCTATAGTTGTTTTGTTATTGCTTTGTTTAGGATTTCAAAGTACTTACTCACAAAAAAAAATCACAATATATTGGGATGCATCATATTCCATGAAAGATAGACAGCTTAATCGCGAACTTCTTTTTCTAAATAAGTTTTTTCAAAAAAACAAAACAGCTTCTGTTAAGTTGGTTATGTTTAGTAATGCAATTATACTTCAAGAAAACTATAAAATTGATCCAGGCAATTGGGATAATTTAAAAGCAGAATTAAAGCATACAATTTATGACGGAGCAACATCATATTCAAATTTATTCAAAGATGATTATGATGAATGTTTTTTGTTTACTGATGGTGTTGAAAACTTGGATATATTAAAGCCACCAACTAACAAGCCTATCCATATAATTTCAACATTGCCAGATTCAAATGCTATCCAATTAAAATTAATAGCCGATTTATCTTCTGGGTCTTATGTGTATTTAACTAATCAATTTAATATTCCAGAAAGTAAAGAAAAAATTGAACAGCTTTCTATGTCTACTAATGTTGGATATATAACAGGATTTATATCTGGTGCTGAAGGTCCTTTAGAAAATGTAAGTATTATTAATAAGAGTACTAACCAAGGCATCGCTTCAGGGATAAATGGCAGTTATAAAATAAAAGCAAAGGAAAATGATATTTTGGTTTATACTTATTTGGGTAAGAAAACAGTAAATATTAGAGTAACCAATGTGAGTTCTATTAATGTTTCAATGCAAAATATTGATGTAAACTTAGATGAGATTGTAGTTACAGCTGAAAATGATAAGGAAGAATTAGTAAATACGGGAAACACAACCGTTGATAAAAAAAGGCTAGGTTACACAATTGTATCTATTGGGTCAGACGAAATTTCTTCAATTGATACTGATGTTAAGCAAGCAGTTAAAGGTCAATTTGCGGGATTGAAAGTTCAAAATAATGCTGGTCTTACTAAGGTAGATTTAAGCCAATTTTTAGGGAGAGGTAATAATATGACAATAACAGGAAATCAATACGGACTCGTTGTTTTAGACGGCATCCCTCTGCAAACTTCTGATTCGAGTGTTTTTAATAAATTAGGTGGAGCTGCATCAACAAGTCATATAAATCCAGATATGATTGTAGATATCACCTATTTAAAAGGATTGGCTGCTACAAACAAATACGGAACTTTAGGAGCTAATGGGGTGCTTTTAATAACCACAAAAAACGCAGTAGGAGATAAGGCGACTAAAAAGAAGAAAATTAATTTAGGAACTACAGCAACATATTCTGGTAATGCAACACTTATTTCTGGCTTGGCAGACACACCATATATCAACAAATTAAAACTGTCCAAATCTATTGACGAGGCATTTAACACATATTTAACTCAAAGAAAAACCTATGGGAATGAGCCTGAGTTTTACTTAGATGTATATGATTATTTTGAAGGATGGAATAATGAAATACTTTCTAAGCGCGTACTGTCAAACATATATGAGATTGCTTTTGATAATCCTAATATGTTAAGAGCGTTATCTTATAAGCAACAAGCTAAAAAAAATTATGATGATGCAATTATTACACTTCAGCAAGTATTAAAATTGAAGCAAAAGCAATCACAATCGTATAGAGACCTTGCCCTTGCATATACATATGCCAATGATTATAACAAAGCTTTAAAAATATATAATGATATTGATAAAAATATTGCTGTTTATAATTCTAATTTCAACGGACTTAAAAAAACAATTACAAACGATGCTAAAAGCTTAATATCAAGACATAAAGAAAAATTAAATATCTCAGGTGTTAATCCTTTGTATTTGCGACCAATTAAGTATAAAGCAAGAATTGTTTTTGAATGGAACAATTTAAATTCTGAATTTGATTTAGATATAATTAACCCGCAAAAGCGTTTTTTTACATGGTCGCACACAAGAGGAGAAAACTTCAATAGAATAGAGCAAGAACATGAACAAGGTTATGGTTTAGAGGAGTTTTATTTAACGTCTTCGGATGTTGGGGAGTGGACATTTAATATTAAATTTTACGGAAATTACGTAAATGTTGATGAGCCAACCTATGTTAAGATTACGACATATAAAAATTTTGGCTCTGCTAATGAAACTAAAGATATTCAAGTAATTAAATTAGCCAAAAAGAATATAGAACAAACGGTTTCTAAAGTAGTAGTAAATTAAACTTGTAATACACCTAGATTAAAAGGTTTTGTAATAGGTGAGTGGTTTGCAGCTTCTATTCCCATACTTATCCATTTTCGAGTATCTAAAGGATCTATAATAGCATCAGTCCAAATTCGTGAAGCAGCATAATATGGCGACGTTTGATTATCATAACGCGATTTTATATTATTAAAAAGTTTGTCTTCTTTTTCTTTCGTGATTTTTTCGCCTTTCTTTTTCAAGGATGATTTTTCAATTTGCAGTAATACTTTTGCAGCACTATTACCACTCATTACCGCAAGTTCTGCACTAGGCCATGCAACAATTAATCGTGGATCATATGCTTTTCCGCACATAGCATAATTTCCAGCACCATAGCTGTTTCCAATAATTATTGTGAATTTTGGCACAACACTATTACTTACAGCATTTACCATTTTTGCACCATCTTTAATGATGCCTCCTTGCTCACTCTTACTACCTACCATAAACCCAGTTACGTCCTGTAAAAAAACTAAAGGGATTTTCTTCTGATTGCAATTGGCAATAAATCGTGTTGCTTTATCAGCACTATCACTATATATGACACCTCCAAACTGCATTTCTCCTTTTTTAGTTTTTACAACTTTACGCTGATTAGCCACAATACCAACTGCCCAACCATCAATTCTGGCATAAGCTGTTATGAGTGTTTTTCCGTAACCAGCTTTGAATTCTTCAAATTCGCTATCATCAACCAAACGTTTAATAATTTCATACATATCGTATTGTTCCGAACGACTTTTAGGTAGGATTCCATAAATATCCTCAGGATTCTCCTTAGGTTTTATTGACTTAGCTCGGTTAAAACCAGCTTTGTCAAAATCACCAATTTTGTCAATAATATTTTTTATGGTATCTAAAGCGTCTTTATCGTCCTTAGCTTTAATCGGTTACACCACTTATTTCACAATGCGTTGAAGCACCTCCAAGAGTTTCATTATCTATACTTTCTCCAATTGCTGCCTTTACCAAATAACTTCCTGCAAGAAAAATACTCCCAGTTTTATCAACAATTAAAGCCTCATCACTCATAATAGGCAAATAAGCACCACCTGCAACACAACTTCCCATTACTGCAGATATTTGGGTAATTCCCATACTGCTCATAACGGCATTATTTCTAAAAATACGCCCAAAATGTTCTTTGTCTGGAAAAATTTCATCTTGCATAGGTAAATACACACCTGCACTATCCACCAAGTATATAATTGGTAGTTTGTTTTCAATAGCAGTTTCTTGAGCCCTTAAATTCTTTTTAGCCGTAATTGGAAACCAAGCACCTGCTTTTACAGTGGCATCATTGGCTACAACAATGCATTGCTTACCTTTTATATAACCAATCTTAACTACAACTCCGCCAGAAGGACAACCGCCATGTTCTTGATACATATCCTCACCAGCAAAAGCTGCTATTTCAATACAGTTTGTTTTGCTATCTAACAAGTAATCAATACGTTCACGAGCTGTTAATTTTCCCTTAGCATGATGCTTTTCAATACGACCTTTTCCGCCACCTAGCTTAATTTTTGACAAGCTTGTAGTTAAATTTGATACTAAAAGTTTATTGTGATCTTCGTTTTTGTTGAAGTTAATATCCATTAAAATTTGTTTGTTGCTAATGTACAAAAGAAGTTTTTCCCACGAAAGAGAGAATCTTATTTAATGTTTTAGAAAATATAAATACAACATGGAAATATATTCCTTGGAATATAAATATATTTTCCTTATCTTTGTCAAATATAAATATTACAGTATGAAAAAAATAATCGCTTTAGCAGGGAGTAACAGTAAAAACTCAATAAATAAGCAATTAGCAGTTTATGCAGCAAATCAAGTTAATGGAGTAGAAGTTATAGTTTTAGATTTAAATAATTTTGAATTACCACTTTATGGAATTGATTATGAAATGGAAAATGGAATTCCAGAAAATGCCCAAAAGTTTTTGGACGAGATAAAGTCTTCTGATGCGATTGTATTATCATTGGCAGAACATAATGGCGCTTATTCATCGGTTTTTAAAAACTTAATTGATTGGATGTCACGAATAGATGGTAAGCTATGGAATAATAAACCTATGTTACTTATGGCAACATCGCCAGGAGACAGAGGAGGAGCATCAGTATTAGAAATAGCAAAAGTACGTTTCCCGCATATGGGAGGAAATATATTAGCAGATTTTTCACTACCTTTCTTTACTAAAAATTTCTCTGAAAATGGAATTGTAGATATTGATTTAAAAGCGAAGTTTAACGATGCCGTTTCAGTTTTTA
The DNA here is from genome assembly GCA_964591595.1 of uncultured Flavobacteriaceae bacterium. Taxonomy (GTDB): domain Bacteria; phylum Bacteroidota; class Bacteroidia; order Flavobacteriales; family Flavobacteriaceae; genus JAADHG01. The sequence continues at coordinate 63 of CAZQBE010000121.1, read as the reverse complement.
AAAAAGCAATTTAAAATCAAGACTATGAGTAATAGAGAGATAATCAAAGAATATTCGAATGAA
>CAZQBE010000120.1:0-7201 GCA_964591595.1 uncultured Flavobacteriaceae bacterium | reverse complement strand
TTGTAATATGAATAATAATCTACAATGGCATAAATAACTGCCTGTGGTGTTTGAGATGTTGCTGCATTGTCTAGATACACTAAAGGCTTGTTGTTTACTTTTCTGGAAAGTATAGGGAAATCTTTACGAATAGTGTCAACATCAAAATTAATATGTTGTGTAACATTTTTCATTTATAAATTAAACCCAATATTTACACCTAATTTACTTGCAATAATGGCATTGATACGTTTTTTAAGCTCATTAATTTTTACCGAATTTAGTACATTGTTACTAAAGGCATACATTAATAATGCATTGGCTTCTTTTTCAGGAATACCTCGAGAACGTAAATAAAACATTGCATTATCATCTAACTGTCCGATGGTACAACCGTGTGAGCACTTCACATCATCTGCAAAAATTTCAAGTTGAGGTTTTGTGTTAATGGTTGCTTTATCACTTATGAGCACGTTATTATTGGATTGAAAAGCATTTGTTTTTTGAGCTTCTTTTTCGACTATAATTTTCCCATTAAAAACACCAGTAGAATTTTCTCCAAAAATACCTTTATAATCTTGATGACTTTCACAATTAGGTTCTATATGATGCACAAGTGTGTTATGGTCCACATGTTGTTTGTTGCCAATAATTGTAATTCCTTTTAAAGTAGAATCAATACGCTCTCCATGTTGATAAAAGTTAAGGTTATTACGCGTTAATTTACCTCCAAATGAAAATGTATGTACTGAGCAATGGCTTTCTTGCCGTTGGTTAAAAAATGTATTGTCAATTAGCGATGCATTTTTATTATCATTTTGAACCTTATAATAATCAACAATAGCTCTTTTCTTTGCGAAAACTTCGGTAACACTATTAGTTAAAACCGGATTATTGGTTAAACTTTGATGACGCTCTATAATTTGCACATGCGAATTTTCTTCAACAATAATTAAGTTGCGTGGTTGCAACATAATTGCAGATTCATTTCCCGTAGAAAAATGTAATATCTGAATTGGTTTTGCTACCAATTTATTTTTTGGAATATGAATAAAAGCACCTTCATTAGAGAATGCTGTGTTTAGAGAGGTGATACCATCTTTGGTTGCAGCTTTATTAAAATAGTTTTCAATAACAAGACGATATTTGGGTTTTGTTAATGCCGCAGACATTAAGCAAATATCCATGCCTTCATGTGTGGTTTGCGATATATGTGAAGAATATTTCCCATCGATAAATACAATTTTGTATGAATCTATATCATCAATAAAATACTTCTTAACATCACTATATTCAATGGCGTTTTCTTTCTTTGGGAAAACGCTATAATTGTGTTTTAAGATACTATTTAATGAGGTGTATTTCCAAGCTTCTTCTTTTTTGGAAGGAAAGCCTTTGTCTTCAAATATTTTTATAGCCTCACTTCTAATATCGTGTACATAACCATCTAAATCAATATGATTTTCAAATGCTAAAAAAGACGATATGAGTTTTTCTTTTAAGTCCATGTGCTTAAGCTTTCACTTCTTCTTTAATCCAATCGTAACCTTTTGCTTCAAGTTCGTGAGCAAGCTCTTTAGTGCCAGATTTTACAATTTTACCATTATGGAGAACATGTACAAAATCGGGAACTATATGATCTAGCAAACGTTGGTAATGCGTAATGATAATTACGGCATTATCCTTGCTTTTCAATTTGTTTACACCATTGGCAACAATGCGTAGTGCGTCAATATCTAATCCAGAATCTGTTTCGTCTAGAATAGCTAATTTTGGATCTAACATTGCCATTTGAAAAATTTCATTACGTTTCTTTTCTCCACCTGAAAAACCTTCGTTTAACGAACGTGATAAAAATTTTCTATCTATTTCTAAAAGATCAGCTTTATTACGAATAAGTTTAAGCATTTCGTTTGGGGGCATATCTCCTAAACCTTTAGCTTTTCTGTTTTCATTAATTGCCGTTTTCATAAAATTAGTAACGGAAACTCCAGGAATTTCTACTGGATATTGAAACGACATAAATATACCTTTATGAGCACGTTCTTCAGCGGCTAATTCGTCTATATCCTCATCTTCCAAAAGAATTTTTCCTTTAGTTACTTCGTATTCTTCTTTCCCAGCAATTACAGAAGCCAATGTGCTTTTTCCAGATCCGTTTGGTCCCATTATCGCATGAACCTCTCCTGCTTTTACTTCAAGATTGATGCCTTTTAAAATGCTTTTATTGTCAACACTTGCGTGCAGATTTTTTATTTTTAACATATTTACTCTTTACCTATTGTTATAATTTCGTTATTCTCAGGATTGGGTTTAATTACGTTTAGTATTTCTTTAATCTCTATGCGAAAACCCCATCCTTCTTCATTTTCTGGTTTTGGTGTTATTTTTCCTCTTATCTCTACAGGAACCATGTCTGTGTCTTCAGTTTTGTATTTTTGAACCTGTGCATTTAGTTCGCGCATTTTATCATTAACTACAACGGCATAAATTTCACTATGCGTTTGTAATACAGCTGCACCAATGGTATCCTCTGGGGAGGTATAATAAATAAATTCTCCTTTTAAAAAAGTTAATCCATCACTTTGTTTTTCTGTTTTTTCTAAATTTTCAGCAGCAGTGGTTTTCTCTTCAGTTTTTTTGTTGTTTTTACAACTTACAAATGCTATTACAGCACATAAGAATATTACTTTTTTCATGTTTATTATTATTTTTAACCTACAGATCCTTCTAAACTAATTTCTAATAATTTTTGTGCTTCAACAGCAAATTCCATGGGAAGTTTATTTAATACTTCTTTACTAAACCCATTAACAATTAGGGCTATTGCTCTTTCAGTATCTATTCCTCTTTGATTACAGTAAAATATTTGGTCTTCACCTATTTTACTTGTAGTTGCTTCATGCTCTATTTGCGCTGATTTATTTTTTACTTCTATATACGGAAACGTGTGTGCACCACATTTATTTCCCATTAATAAACTGTCACATTGAGAGAAATTACGAGCATTTTCAGCACGAGCATGCACTTGTACTAATCCGCGATAACTATTTTGAGATTTACCAGCGGAAATCCCTTTACTAATAATAGTAGATTTTGTGTTTCTTCCTAAATGAATCATTTTAGTTCCTGTATCAGCTTGCTGGTAATTATTTGTTACCGCAATAGAATAAAACTCTCCTGCAGAATTGTTTCCTTTTAATATACAAGAGGGGTATTTCCAAGTTACAGCACTTCCTGTTTCTACTTGTGTCCAAGAAATTTTAGCATTGGTTTCGCACAAGCCACGTTTGGTTACAAAATTATACACGCCACCAATGCCTTCAGCATTTCCAGGATACCAATTTTGTACAGTAGAATATTTAATTTCGGCATCGTCAAGTGCTATAAGTTCTACAACAGCAGCATGCAATTGGTTTTCGTCTCTACTTGGCGCGGTACACCCTTCAAGGTAACTTACGTAACTTCCTTTATCTGCTATTACTAGCGTACGTTCAAACTGCCCAGTGCCTGCTTGATTGATTCTGAAATAGGTAGATAATTCCATTGGACAACGCACTCCTTTTGGAATGTAACAAAAGCTACCATCACTAAAAACAGCACTATTTAAGGCGGCATAAAAATTGTCTTTTTGAGGAACTATTGTTCCAATATATTTTTTTACAAGCTCAGGATGTTCTTTTATAGCGTCAGATATTGAACAGAAAATAATTCCTTTCTCTGCAAGCGTCTTTTTAAATGTTGTTGCAACCGAAACAGAATCAATTACAACATCCATGGCAACACCAGCTAATTTTTTTTGTTCGTCTAGAGAGATTCCTAATTTCTCAAAAGTTGCCAATAATTCTGGGTCAACTTCATCTATACTATTATATTTTGGTTTGCTGTTTGGTGCTGAATAATATGAAATGGCTTGAAAGTCTGGTTTTTCATAGTTTACATTAGCCCATTCAGGTTCTTTCATGTCTTTCCAGATTTGAAAGGCTTCAAGGCGCCATTTGGTCATCCATTCGGGTTCTTCTTTTTTTTGTGAAATCGCACGAACAATTTCTTCATTTAAGCCAATAGGAAAGGTTTCAGATGCAAAATCTGTGTAAAAACCATATTCGTATTCTTTGGTTTCAAGCTCTTTCTTTAAGTCGTCTTCGGTATATTTATTCATTTTTTTGTAAAAATTATAAAGAGAAACTTTCTCCACAACCACATGTACGATTTGCATTTGGATTATTAAACACAAAACCAGTACCATTTAAACCTCCAGAATATTCTAGAGTTGTTCCTATTAAATATAAAAAGCTTTTTTTATCAACAATAATTTTAACGCCGTTGTCTTCAAACACTTTATCCTCTGGATCTTTTGTTTTATCAAACTTTAAATCATAAGATAAACCTGAACAACCACCGCTTTTGACACCAACCCTTACAAAATCGGTATTGTAATTGTAGCCTTCTTCGTGCATAAGTTTAATAACTTTCTTTTTTGCTATTTCGGATACTTTAATCATAAACCCTTATATAGATTATTTCTAAATAGAGAGCAAATATACAATATAAGTCCTGTTTTACCATACAACCTGACATTATATTATTAAATGGGATGATAGTATTTTTTTATTGATAAGAATAGAGCGAATTATCCCTTTTTTAAGTTAATTAACGCTTTTTCGGATTATAAAAAGACCACCATTAATATCACTTATTATAATGTTACCACTAGAGAAATATGGATATACGTTCCAAGCACCATTAAAAGTAGTATTATTATTTGAAGGAAAGGTATCAAAATAGCCAATTTCAACTGCAGAATTGCTCACTATATTAGAAATGTCAAGTACTCTCACACCTGCGGTATAGTTAGCTAAAAAGAGCAAGTTGTCTTTCGTATATAAATTATGATCGATAGCAGCAGTTGGTCCAAAATACTCAAACTGAAGAGAAGGATTGTCTAAATCTGTGAAATCAAAAAATAAGGTTCTTGAATTAATGCCGAAATTACGTTCATCTAATTCATCTCCAACTACAAAATAGTTAAGGTCTTGTGTAAACCACCCTTGATGTACAAAGCCTAAATTCGTATAGCTAATAGAAGATATTTGCGTCGGATTTGCTTTGTCGGTAACATCAACAATAACAACTTCATCTTCATTGCTTCCGAAGTATAGTTCGCGACCAGTATAATCACTATCAGGACCATTATATGTAACTACTTGAGCATCATGCGTGTAGCCATCAAGAGCATATCCACCAGCAGCAACTGGATTTGTTGGGTTTTGTATATTAATAAAATGTGGCCCTCCGCTAAATGTAGATGTCCCAACGGCATATGCAAAACCACTGTCTTCATTGATGACAATATTGTGAGCACTCCCAAAACCATTATAATTAGCATCAGCACTAAAAACTTCAGGCGGGTTTGCTACGTTTCTCAATCGTGTTAAATCAAAAATTTGCATGCCATGTGCACCTGCATTATCTGCTACAACAAAAGCATAATTATTGTATACTTTAATGTCTCTCCAAAGGCTATTTATACTAGCGGTAGGTAGTGTTCCAAGTAATATAGGGTTAAGTGGGTTTGAGATATCTACAAATGCAGACCCTGTTGTCGTGCCTACTAAAGTATATTCTTTACCCGTTGTAGGATCTGTCCATCCCCAAGAATCATTACCTTCTGCTCCAGCGCCTCCTAATTCTGAAATAGGGATATGAGCCATTAAATCGTAATCATTGCATGGGAAAATACCAGCAAAACCTTTAACACATGGGCTTAATGGAGCTAAAGTTGAATCACTATCACAAACATCACCTATACCATCATTATCAATATCAGCTTGATCTGGATTTGCAATAAAAGGGCAGTTATCATTTACATCTAAAATACCATCATTATCATTATCATCATCACAAACATCGCCAATACCATCTTCATCGATATCTCCTTGATCAGGATTTGAAGTTTCGGGACAGTTATCAAGAGAATCGCCTATTCCATCTATATCTGTATCAATGACTTCAACAGGGCTAACGCTTTCGTTTGAGCAACTTTGATTGACGAATACTATTAAGCATCCAAAAAAAATGATAAAGAACACCTTTGCAATTTTTTTTCTATTTTTCATTTGTTCAATTTTTTAAAAACTATAGGTGAACCAAATTAACAAAAATAAAAGGATAAAGAGTAATCCTTTATAAAAGTTAACTGAGTGTTAAATATTTTGTAAAATATACATGTGATTTATAGTTGAACTATATTTATTTTTAATTACGAAAAAATTATCAACTTATGCCAAACAAATTAAATTATTTTTTAAAAGCTATATTTCTTTTTTTATGTATTCAAGCTAATGGACAAGGGAAACCGTTGACTGAAGATTTAACAACTATCCCAGAAAAATCTAATTATCAAAAAACATCAACGTATGCAGATGTGATACACTTTGTTGAAGCCATTAAAAGTAAATCTGATTTGGTTCATTTGGAATTTATGGGTAAAAGCAAAGAAGGGAAAGACATTCCACTTATTGTAATGGCTAATCCCAAAATATCATCACCGCAAGAAGCAAAAGCTTCAGGAAAACCTATTATGTATATTCAAGGAAATATACATGCTGGAGAAGTTGAAGGTAAAGAAGTATTACTGCAATTAATGAGAGATATTTTGTTGGGGAACAAAAAGCATTTATTAGACAACCAAATATTAATATTCGCCCCTATTTATAATACAGATTCTAATGACAAAATGGAAAAAGGAAGACGTCCTTCTCAAGAGGGTAGTCCTATAGAAGTTGGAATAAGAGCAAACAGTCAAGGCTTAGATTTAAATAGAGATGGTATTAAAATGGAAGCTTTTGAAACACAGGGTTTAATACAAAATGTATTGTTAAAATGGGATCCTGAAATGTTAGTAGATTTACATACTACCAATGGGACTTGGCATGGTTACGGAGTTACATATGCTCCAAGTTATCACTATGCAGGAGAAAAAGCACCTTATGATTTTACTTGGAATACTATGTTACCAAGTATTGTAAAATCTATTGACAAAAATTATGGCGTTAAGTTAGGCCCATATGGAGGTTATTCTTTAAGACAGGGCTGGCCTGCAAAAGCCATTTACACCTATAATCACCACCCTAGATACATTGTGAACCAAATGGGTTTAAGAAATAAAATCGGCATTCTAAGCGAAGCTTTTGCACATGATCGCTTTTATAAACGTATG
>CAZQBE010000119.1:0-7209 GCA_964591595.1 uncultured Flavobacteriaceae bacterium | reverse complement strand
CTAAAATGTATCTTCCTGAAGTTAAGAGTTCATCAAATGAATGCTTGAACTCACTTTCAAAACGAGCGTTAATTGTCTGTAAATCCAAAAACTGTATCATAACATAGTGTCATTTAGTTTTACAAAATTTTTGGTTTGTACTTTATAACATTGGTGTATAATTGTTCTTGCTCCAAAAGATTCTTTCCACGATAATAAGCCTTCATTTATTTTTTGCCCTTGATTTTCGTTAGAAATTCCAAAATCAAAATACTTTTTAGTTTTAAAAATGTCGTTTATTAAAACATCAAACAACTTATCGAGACTACCCAACTCTTGTTTATCCTTATTAGCAGAAATGTATTGTACGTGAGCAACTTGTTTGGTATCAAAAACAGTAGCTCCTGCAACTATTCTATCGTCTTTATAAACGTTGAATTGTCTAATATTATCTGGAAAACTTGCTTTGAGTTGAGTCATTTCTACTACTGAATGAACTGGATTTACATGATGTGTTGCTCTTAAATTTGGAATTAAAATAGCATTCCAAAAGTCTTGAAAAGTCGAAGTTTCGACAACTACCAAACTTTGGGTTTTGGCTTTTTTCAATCCCCTTTTTCTATTTGAAGATTGAATTTCTAATTTATATTTTGCATCTATAACCGATGTGATATCTCTTTTAATTAATCCAGCTTCAGTTTTAAACAATACATAATCAATCTCGTCACTTGGGAGTGTATGATAAATTTTGGGTAGTAACTTAATCTCAAAATCAACAATATTGTTTCTGTTCAAAAATTCAAGAATAGTCTGATAACTTTTTAAAGCATCACTAAACGCAACTTCATCATTAAGTACAAGCCCTCCATAAGTTAAGCCCTGATGAGAATATACTGTGTGTTCTACTTTATTAGCTGGAACAATAGTGATTAGCTTTTCTCCTTTATAAACTAACATTGAGTAATCTTCAAATCGGTCTTGGTGATACTCTACAAAATCGCGATAGAACAAAAATGTAGCATTTTTAGAATTAGCTACAAAACCATCCCAAACAGATTTATGTTTGCTTGTATATTTTTCTACTGTAAAAATATGTGTAAGAATTAGTTTATTTTACAGCGTGAAAGTACTAATTTTTCTTAAGAAATAAATAATAAACGTTAATCCCAATTATAGCAGAGTTAGCTATAATAATAGGCCAAGACATATCTAATAAAACACCATAAGCTACAAAAAAGCCACCACCAATAGAATTAATTATTCGAAGTTTTTTAATATCTTTCATCATAAAAGACACAAACAAGGTTGCCATAGCCATGTAGCCAATCCAATCTATATAAGACACTCCTAAAAACTCCATAACTTAAATAGATTTGTTTCGTTTACGTTCTACTTCTGTTAATAATACTTTACGTAAACGCAAGTGATTTGGTGTTACTTCAACATACTCATCTTTTTGAATATATTCTAAGGCTTCTTCTAACGAAAATTTAATAGCAGGAACAATTTTTGCCTTATCATCTGCTCCTGAAGAACGCACATTACTTAACTTTTTAGTTTTTGTAATATTAATTACCATATCATCACCACGAGAATTTTCGCCAATAACTTGACCTTCATAAATAGCTTCACCTGGGTCTACAAAAAACTTACCTCGATCTTGTAATTTATCGATAGAATAAGGAATAGCTTGCCCTTTTTCCATAGACACCAAACTTCCATTTTGACGTTCAGGAATTCCACCCTTAATAGGTTGATATTCTTTAAAACGATGTGCCATTATAGCTTCGCCTGCGGTAGCCGTTAGCAATTGGTTTCGTAAACCTATAATTCCCCTAGAAGGCACCATAAATTCGCAAACCATACGCTCTCCTTTGGCTTCCATACTTAGCATTTCCCCCTTGCGCATGGTTACCATCTCAATAGCTTTTCCTGAAACTGTTTCAGGTAAATCAATGGTCATTTCTTCAACGGGTTCACATTTTACACCATCAATCTCTTTTATAATAACTTGTGGTTGTCCAATTTGAAGTTCATACCCTTCTCGACGCATGGTTTCAATTAATACTGATAAGTGTAAGACACCTCTACCAAACACTAAAAATTTATCTGCACTATCTGTTTCATTTACACGAAGTGCTAAATTTTTCTCTAACTCCTTATCTAAACGTTCTTTAATATGACGTGATGTAACAAATTTTCCGTCTTTACCAAAGAAAGGTGAATCATTTATGGTGAACAACATGCTCATTGTTGGTTCGTCAATAGCAATAGTTTTAAGTCCTTCTGGATTTTCTAAATCGGCAATTGTATCACCAATTTCAAATCCTTCTAAACCTACAAGAGCACAAATATCTCCAGCTTGTACTTCATCAACCTTTTTACGTCCTAAACCTTCAAAAATATGTAATTCTTTAATTTTTGTTTTCACTATACTCCCATCACGTTTTACCAAAGATACTTGCATTCCCAATCTTAGTTCGCCTCGTTGTAAGCGTCCAATGGCTATTCTTCCTGTAAATGAAGAATAATCTAAGGAGGTGATTAACATTTGTGTAGTCCCTTCTTCTATTTTTGGTGAAGGAATATGGTTTATAACCATATCTAATAATGGTTCTATATTATCTGTTTGGTCTTGCCAATCATCGCTCATCCAGTTATGTTTGGCTGAGCCGTAAACTGTAGGAAAATCGAGTTGCCACTCTTCTGCACCAAGTTCGAACATTAAATCAAATACCTTTTCATGTACCTCATCTGGCGTGCAATTTTCTTTATCAACCTTATTAATAACAACACAAGGTTTTAAACCTAAATCTAAGGCCTTTTGCAATACAAATCGCGTCTGTGGCATTGGGCCTTCAAAAGCATCAACCAATAACAAAACACCATCGGCCATATTAAGTACACGCTCTACTTCTCCTCCAAAATCGGCGTGACCAGGTGTATCAATAATATTAATTTTTGTGTCTTTATATATTACAGAAACGTTTTTAGAGGTAATAGTAATCCCTCTTTCGCGTTCTAAATCATTACTATCAAGAATTAAATCACCCGTGTTTTCGTTCTCACGAAATAATTGGCAATGGTACATAATCTTATCTACCAAAGTTGTTTTACCATGATCTACGTGTGCAATTATTGCAATGTTCTTAATTTTAGTCATCTGCTATACTTTTTAAAAGCGTGCAAAGGTACGTTATATTTTACTACTTATACTGTTTATTAAATTATTATGTAACATCGTTAAATATTTGTTATAATTGAATTCTAATAAAATAAGCTAATACCTATATCGTTTTATTAAAAGATTAGCAGCAAAATCTGTTCTTTTATGTTGAACAATTTATATCTAATCTTTAAAATAAATTAGATGAAAATGATTAATAGATATTCTAAGTTCATTCCGTACCTTTATTTTATTGTTGTTATAGCCTTTTGGTTTACAGGAGTAAATAAAAGTAAAGGTCTTTCCGCTTATCCTATATTACTTTTTGGGATGCCTTTTTTATGGCAAATAATTAAACCTAACAAAAAACTCAATTTCACTTTAGGAATTACATTTGTTTGCTTGTCTTCATATTTAATTTTAGTCTACTTATCAGATCTCTTTAATATAGCTTCAATTTCAATTATTAAAAGCTTTGTTTTTTATGGAGCTATCTTTGTTATCCTTAATTTCTTAATGTCTATTTGGATTATTAGAAATAGTATTAAAACAAGCTTTTAAAATGCTTATCTTTGCTGCTTAAAATTAGTTATTAAGCACATGATTCTTCAAGATATACCTAAGATTAAGCATACAAATTCAAATAATTTTTTCCTATTAGCAGGTCCATGTGCTATAGAAAGTGAAGATATGGCAATGAGTATTGCTGAAAAAATTGTAGCTATTACAGATTCACTTGAAATTCCCTTTATATTCAAAGGAAGTTTTAAAAAAGCAAATCGAAGCAGGATTGATAGTTTTACAGGAATTGGTGATGAAAAAGCACTTAAAATTCTTAAAAAAGTTTCAGAAGCCTTTGATATACCAACAGTAACAGACATTCATGAAGTTTCTAACGCAACACTTGCTGCACAGTATGTAGATGTGTTACAAATCCCTGCTTTTTTAGTGCGCCAAACCGATTTAGTCGTTGCTGCTGCTAAAACAGGAAAAGTAGTAAATCTTAAAAAAGGACAATTTATGAGTCCTGAAGCTATGAAGCATGCAGTTCAAAAAGTAAAAGATGCTGGAAATGACAAAGCATGGATAACTGATAGAGGAACCATGTTTGGCTACCAAGATATGATTGTAGATTTTAGAGGCATACCCACTATGCATCAATATGCGCCTGTAGTTTTAGATGTAACACATTCCCTACAACAACCAAACCAAACTAGTGGTGTAACTGGAGGGCGACCTGATATGATTGAAACAATTGCCAGAGCTGGAATTGTTAATAATGTTGATGGTTTATTTATAGAAACACACTTTAATCCTGCTAATGCCAAAAGCGATGGTGCAAATATGTTACACCTAGATTATTTACAAGGTTTATTGAGTAATTTAGTTGCTATAAGAAAAACTATTCAAACATTTTAACTTAATTAGTTGTATGTTTATTTAAAATAAAGTGTTTCATTTTTTAAGGAATGCTTTATTTTTCGTCTAAAGTTAAGTGAAATAAAACCTTCACTCTCGTTAGACTATGAATTATCCTTTTATTAAATTAATACCTTTTATATTTTCGTTATTATTCGCATTACAACCATCTGCACAAAATACAGTCCTTAAAAAATACACATTATCAAACAAAGGTAAATTCTTTATAAGTTGGGGAGGAAATAGGGAATCTTACTCAAAATCTAATATTACATTTAAGGGTAAAGATTATCGCTTTACAATTAAAGACATCTCCGCTCACGATAAACCTAAAGGTTGGCATATAGACTATATTAATCCTACACGAATAACGATTCCACAAACAAATATTAAATTGGGTTATTTTATTTCTGATCATTATAGTCTTTCAATTGGCGTTGACCACATGAAATATGTTATGAATAGAAACAAAACTAAAACTTTGAATGGTTTTATTAATCTACCAGATAATGAAGCGGGTAGTGAATACAATGGCGTTTATAACAACGACTCCTTTTTTGTATCAGAAGAGTTTTTAAAATTTGAACACACCAATGGTCTTAATTATATATACTCAGAAATTGCACGTTATGATGATATCTTATCAATATTAAATATTCATAATATTGACAAAATTCAAATAAATATTACTGAAGGTGTTGCTGCTGGGGTTTTGTATCCTAAATCTAACACAACGCTTTTAAGCAAAGACAGATATGATGAATTTCATCTTGCAGGCTATGGATTATCAGCAAATGTTGGTCTTAATCTTACATTCTGCAAGCACTTTTATGTTCAAACCGATTTAAAAGGTGGATATATTAATATGAATGATATAAGAACCACAAGCGACACAGCAGAAAGTGCTTCACAACATTTTTGGTTTTTACAGCGTGTTGTTTCTCTAGGTGGGATTTTTAGAATTTAATCTTTGGATTCCAAGCTTTTCTACTTTTATCTAATAAAGTTGAAGCTTCTTTAAGTATATCAACAAATAATAACTCATTAAACTCTTCAAGACTTTTTATCTGTATAAATCTTACCTGTTTACGTTTCTTATAATCTTTTAATTCAGGAAAATCTTTCTCTAAAAACACACCCTGCACAAAAGCAACATCTACAAAATTAGTACCCTTTAAAATATTTAAATAGCCTAGAGGCTTTTTGTTATAATGATAAAACGGATTACCATAATTATACTTCTCCTCCATTTTTGGTAGTGTTTTTAAAATAACATTTCTTACATATAGCATAATGGATTGATATGGTTCTCGCTGATTAAATAAATTGAGTTATACACTTATCGTCTGTTTTATTTGATTTTGATATATTGGGTTACTTTCTACCATTCTACAAATGGTTTTATGAAAGATGCTTGTTTTAAATTGAGAGCGATTAATCCTAAAATAAAACTCATCAAAGTATGCTTGAATATGCCATTTAGTTACATGGTTCGGTATTGCTCTTAACCATGATTTAGCTTGCATAATCATAATGTGTAATTGTTTAAAGTTCTTTCCGTTGTTACTATATATTTGTTCAATGTCATAAATATCTTTTAAAGGTTCGTACCCTCTCCATTTGTCCGTTATTATTTTAGCTGATGTGCTTATATGCTCTTCAAATATAGGTGTCAATGATTTTGCAGAATAGTCTTTGATGGATCTGATATAAACTCTTTTAACTTTGTTGTCATCTGTTAATTCTACTGCTATAACAGCCTTTTTCTTCTTACTATCGTAACTTCGTCCTTGCTTCCCTTCTTCTTTTCCTCCTACAGTAAATTCATCAACATGGATTAATTTTTCTAAAGGATATTTTTGACTACTTTTCATTGCTTTTCGCACCTTTTGCATAAAATACCATGCTGTTCCTTGCCGAATACTAAAACGTTTACCCATTTGAATACTTGAAATACTTTTACTACTTGTACTCATCTCAAAAACCACACAAAAGGCTTTTTGCAATCCAAATTTAACCTTATGAAATAAGGTGTTGGCTGTAGCGCTTTCTACGTGTTGGCAACCATAACAGTGATATCTGTAACCTGCCTTTTCACAGCCTTTGGTATGACCACATTTCATACAAGTAAATCCATCTTGCCATTTTATTTTCGATAAATAAGCCTTACAAGCTTCATCATTTGACAATTCTTTTATAAAGTTTAGTATATCTTGACCTTTAAACTGTTCCATATCCTATGTGTTTTAAGAGGTAAAAATACGGAAATTAAATGTCTAACTCAATAAATAAATATTCTTCTACTGGTTTCAATAGTCCTAATTTTAAAATCATAAATTTAAAATAAAATCAACTAACTTCGTAATTGCTCTTTACATTTATAACATTCTTAATCTATTCAAAAAAAATATTAAAATGAATTGTAAACATATTTATCTTTCTCTCTTATTAATTACTATATTCTTTTCTTGTACAACAAAACAACTTTACAATGATGCACTCATAATTAAAGGAGGAACTATTATAGATGTTTCAAACAACGGTACATCTTCAAATGATCTTACTAATAAAGCTATCATTATTAAAGCGGACACCATTTTTAAAATTGTTGACGAGTCTTCACTTTCAAATAAACAAGAACATAT
>CAZQBE010000118.1:0-7219 GCA_964591595.1 uncultured Flavobacteriaceae bacterium | reverse complement strand
AATTGTTTATCAAACACAAAAATAAAATATACAATTACAAAAAGGCAAAGATGTGGCTGTTTTAAGCATAGGGACTATTGCTACTAATGTTAGTATTGCTATTATAGATTTAAATGTGTCTCATTATGATATGCGTTTTGTAAAACCTATGGATGACATATTACTTCACCACATATTAAAAACATATACCTCGATAATTACAATTGAAGATGGCACGATTAAAGGTGCTTTTGGAAGTGCTGTTTTAGAGTTTGCTGCGAAACACCATTATAAAAACAATATGCAACTTATGGGAATTACAGATTTTTTTATAGAACATGGTAAAATTTCAGACCTGCAAGAATTTGCTGCTCTTGATACTGCAAGCATACGAAAAAAGGTGCTTTTGTTATTAAAAAAATAAAAAGAAGCCATTAAGCTTCTCTTTATAAATTAAAACATATTGGTTAATACTATTTTTTAATAAATTGCTTAACGCCTTTTTTACCATCAACATTAATTTGTAAAAAATACATCCCTGTTTGCAAATGACTAACATCTAAATTACTATTTATTAATTTTCCTTTAGATATAGTCTGCCCTAAAACATTATGTACAATATATAATGGTTCATTCCCTAGGTTTGAAGCTAATTTAACATTTAAATTATTTTTGACTGGGTTTGGGAATATTTTAATACTGTCACTTATATCAAACTCATTTACACTTAAAGTTGACGTTATCGTAGCCATAAACATCCCATTACCATGTGTGCCAATTAATAATTTATTATCTGCAGGTCTATATGCCATTGATCGAACTACAGCAAAACCAATTAAGGCAGGTGCTTCTCTAGTCCAATCCACACTTGTTGGATCTGTAGTGCTGTACAATCCTCTCTCGGTACCCACTAAATACATAACTTCTCCTGAAGCTGCTGTAATAGCTGCAGATCTTATGGAATGTGCAGACAAATTACGCTCAACCAAAGTCCAAGTTGGTGTAGCACTTGTTGCGTTAGTTGTTAAATAAATACTCGTAGTGCCATAATTAGAATAGGTTGCTAACACAATATCATTGTTTGTTGGATGAATGGCTAGTCCACTTACATAAGAAGGAAACGTAGTACTAGCACCAACTGGGGTTATATCTACAACACCGGTTACATCTGTAGCATTTTGAGGGTCGTCTAATCTTAGAATATGACCCGTATCTCCTCCCATAAGTAAATAACTTGTTGCGGCACTATACGCGCCTCTTGTGGTAGAAAATGTTTGGAACCATTCCGATGCGTCTCCAAATCCCGTTGGAGCACCTAAAGTAGTCCACGTTGCTGGTGTTACTGCTGTTGCATCATTTGTTCTATACAAGGTGCCTTTCCCAGCATAATATAAGGTCTTATTATTATCAGGATCTAAAAAGAAATACGTTACAAACTGGCTGCTTGAACCTGTAGGTGTTATTGAAGTAAATCCTGCACAGCTCCTAAAAAAAGTCCCAAGTTGAGCACCCATGAATAATGGAATACATACATCGTCTCTTGAAATTGCTGCAGCTACACCATCTCCTCCAAAAACAGAGGCTTGAGTCGTTAAATCTGCAGCTCCGAAAGTAGTCCCTCCAGTATGGGTGCCATTATCTTGTGCGCCACCTAAAACGCCATCAGACCCACTCAAAGGGTCAATGGCGACGTGATAAAATTGATAGGTTTGATAGCTATTATTAAGATTTACCCAGTCTATTGTCCCAGCTGTAATATCAGTAGTTTTATGAACACCGCCATCAGTTCCAGAAAACAAAACGCCAGTACTGAATGGATTAAAAACTAATGCGTGAACATCGGGATGATGTTCTGCTCCTCCAGCAGTATCATAAAGCGCATATCCAGCAGGTGATAAATAACCGCCAATTCTAACAAAAGTTCCAGCTGCAGTAATGTCAGCTTTTTTATAAGCGTTTGTACCTCCAATAACTACAAAATTTTCATCATCGGGTTTTACGCTAACCACCAAATCATAGCCACTTTGTATTGCAAAAGGGTCATTCCCGTCTGAACATCCAGGTTCGTCAGGAAGTTTCCCCGAGTAATCTGTAAAGGTAGTTGTTGATTGTACCCACATCCAAAGATCTGCTTCTACAGCAGGTGTTCCTGCACAACTTGAAGATGTGCCATTATCAAACAATATATACAATTTATCTTCATTGGAAGGCGCCAAAGCTAAAACTACCCGACCAGCAGGTGTAAATGAAGCGGTATTAATTCTGGTCCATCCACCTTCTCCAGTTGCCGAAGTCCAAACGCCTTTTATGGCAACGTCATTAGTTCCAGAAAATCCCGCGTAAACTCTACCACTAGCAGTTATTACAACATCGGTATGTTTACTTGTACTAGCACTACTATTAGCTATTTCAGTTACCCAAGTAGAAGTCCCCAAATCAAATCTTTTAAGTTGTCCCCCTACTGCAGCAAAAAGATCGCCTGTTACTGGGTGCACAGCTAATTTAAAAATAATATCAAAAAAAGAGTCATACGATTCCTGTACTGAAGCAGTACTTGCCATTTGAGTCCAAGTCAATCCACTATCTGTAGATTTCCAAATTCCTCGCCCTAAATAAAATGAGGCTCCTGAACCTGCAGAATTACCAGAGCCTTCTCCAGTCCCAAAATACCATGTACTTTCAAAACCAGACCTTGGGTCTTGTACTATAGTAGTTACATTATGAATATCGTCAAACGGAGAGACTTTGGTCCAAGAGGTGCCTCCATTTGTGGTTCTAAATACCCCTCCACTTACACCACCTGCCAATAATGTCATGCCTGTACCATCGCTTCTATCAACAACAATAGTTCTTGTTCTCCCCCCTAAATTACTAGGGCCTCTAGTTACAAAAGAAGCTTCTGGAGCGAGGACTCTCAAATTATTATCATCAACGGTTAATTTAGCTTTAAGAGATTGTTGTTCTTCTAAAAGTTTTTGATCTCTTGGAATGTCTCCAGTTAAAGGATTTGCCAATCTATAAAATTCATCCAACACCCTTGCTTCATCAAAAAGTGCTCTCTCTTCAGCTGTTTTAGTCTTCCCTTTTTGTGTTGGGGAAATAATTTTCCTTTCAATTTTACTTACTTGTTGTTTCGTTTCTGGCTGATAAAAAACAACTGTATTTGTAACAAAAACTATAAGTAAAAATGCAGCTAATAGTAAAAGTTTTTTCATAATCAATTTGTTTAGTGTTAATACTTTAAGAATAAAGAAGGTTGTAAAGAACTAAAGGTAAAACATTTTGCTTCTAATCCCAAAAATATTTTTCTACTAACTCTCCTTTTTTAGTATTAACTAAATTGTAATCCTTTCAATTTTCTATAAGTTAACACCGCATTACTATCAGATAACAAAGACACATGGTTACAAACACTCAAAAGGCGATTATAAAGTTGGTCATTACCAATATTAATTGTTTTAGGGAGTGTCTTAAGAATTAGTTTATCGTAATTTGAAGCTGTTCCATTGTAATTACTATTTACAGCGCTAATAAATGTACCAAGCAATTTTGTAATGACTTCATATCCTGCAATCTCTTTGTCAACAACTTCTTTAGATTGGTAAATATTTTCAATGCTAATCTTTAATATGTCATTGATTTGTGCTTCGTATTTACTTTTATCTAGTAAAGAGTTATAAAATTTGCCACTTAAAATGGCGTCTTCATGCGTCATAAAAACAGAACCTGCTTCATTAATTAAGGTATTAATAGCCAAAGCTCTTAAATAGCTTACACGGTCTTGAGTATTTGTTAAGGCATTGTATTTGCTCGTATTTATAGTATCTCTTACTAAATTAATAAGATACTCTAAGGCAAATTCTTCTTGAATTAATCCCAAATTAATACCATCCTCAAAATCAATAATGGTATAGCAAATATCATCGGCCGCCTCTACTAAAAAAGTAAGTGGGTGTCTTGCAAAACTTATGTCCTTTCCAATTCTTGTGGGTTGCAATCCAAGTTCATTCGCAATATTTAAAAAGCCTTCTTTTTCACTTTGAAAAAAACCATATTTTTTATCTGATATATGTGATGTTTCTTTTTTGGGCAACGATTCCTTAGGGTATTTTGTAAACGCACCAAGGGTAGCGTAACTTAAACGCAATCCTCCTTCTCTCCCATCTCGGGTTTGTGTTACTATTTTAAAGCCATTGGCGTTCCCTTCAAAATCACATAAATCCTGATATTGCTTTGGGGTTAACTTTTCAGCAAACTGTTTCCCGTTACCCTCTTGAAAATAATGCCCAATAGCCTTTTCTCCTGAATGCCCGAAAGGAGGGTTTCCTATATCATGAGCTAATGCCGCTGAAGCTACAATGGCTCCAAAATCGTTTTCTTGATAGCCATGAACTTCTTTTAAATGCGGATATTTTTGCAGCACCTTCAAGCCTACCTGACGCCCTAAAGAACGTCCAACAACACTTACTTCCAAACTATGTGTTAATCGTGTATGTACAAAATCGGTTTGCGATAATGGGATTACTTGCGTTTTGTCTTGAAGACTTCTAAATTCTGAAGAAAAAATAATGCGGTCGTAATCGACTTCAAAACCTAGCCGTGTTTCATCTTGTTCTTTTCGTAAACGTTTATTAGTATCTCCATAACGTTTTAAGGAGAGGAGTTGTTCCCAGTTCATAGTATACTTAATATGATTGCAAGTTAAATATTTAAACTCTAAAGTTTTCAATGTTAACTTAATGTTTTCAAATTTAAATTTTAGTACAACATAATAACATTATGGTAATCTTAAAATAAATATGGATTAACATGTTTAAATCTAATATTAGATTTATTTGTACAAAATAAATTTATAATATATAAACGTAAAAAATCGATGAAAAAATTACAAATCTCAGTTTTGTTTTTAACAACATTATTCTTTTTAAGCTGCTTTAAAGATGATGATACACCTATAATAATTGAAGAAACTACTATTATTCAAAATGGTGGAGGAGGCAATTCGTCTGGAACAGAAATAGTAGCAATTTCAGGTGCTATAACTCAAGATGTTACCTGGACAAATGATAAAATTTACCAATTAAACCAAAAAGTAGTAGTTGAAGATGGTGTTACACTTACTATTGACCCTGGAACAATTATTAAAGGAGCTCCTGGTTCTGGTTCATTAGCTTCAGCGCTTATCATAGCAAGAGGCGGAAAAATTAATGCTATTGGTACAGCTCAAAGCCCTATAATATTTACTTCTACTAGCGATAATATTGATATAGACCAAACATCAGGCACAAATTTAGATCAAAACAACAGGGGTCTTTGGGGAGGATTAATTATTCTTGGTAAAGCTCCAGGTTCATTTTCAGGAGATGTTACTGAAATACAAATTGAAGGTGTTCCTGCAGATGATACTTTTGGGCTTTATGGTGGCAATGAACCAAACGACAATTCAGGGATTTTACAATATGTTTCTATAAGACATGGTGGAGCTTTAATTGGAGAAGGTAATGAAATTAACGGCTTAACTCTTGGATCTGTTGGTAATGGTACCGTAATAGACAATATTGAAGTTGTAGCAAATGTTGATGATGGTATTGAGTTATTTGGAGGGACGGTAAACCCTACAAACCTATTGGTTTGGGCTCAAGGGGATGATGGTTTAGATATAGATCAGGCTTATGCAGGAACTATTGATAATGCAGTAGTTGTCCTAGGTGATTTTTCTGATCATGCTTTTGAAATTGACGGTCCTGAAGGCTCTGCTACTGGATCTTTTACAATACAAAATGTTACAATTATGGGTAATTTAAATACCGATAATGGAGAATACGCAGACTTTAGAAGTAATGCTATGGGTTCCACACAAAATATTTATGCTTATGGTTTTAAAGCTGAATCTGATATTGAACTTGATAACGATGGTGTTGCAACAAACTATAATGATGGTATTTTAACATTTTCAAACTGGGAAATAGTCTTGCCTAATGGAGTTGCTAGTGTTGAAGATCTTTTTAAAAATAAAGCTCAAAATGTTGTAGTATCAGGATTTGGTTCCGAAGCTACTGCAGTAACACAAGGCTCTCAAACGGTTGGAGCTGATACATCTAAGCTTAGTTGGACATATGCCAACACAAAAGCCAATTTAGGATTTTAAATAAAACTTTTGTTAAACTAAAACAATTAACTCACTTTTTAGGGAGTGATTGTTTTTGTATATAAATTATGAAAAATATATTTAGATTACTTTTATTATTTTTCTTTTCACAGTCTTCGCTTTTATTTGGTCAAACTGGTAAAATAAGTGGTGTTGTAATAGATGGTGAATTTAATGAGCCCATGGCTTTTGCTAATATTTTAGTTAAAGGCAGTACAAAAGGAGTTATAACTGACTTTGATGGTAAATATGACCTTGAGCTGAAAGCAGGAACTTATACTTTGGTGTATTCTTTTGTAGGTTACCAAACTAAAGAAATAAGTGATGTAGTAGTTAAAGCTAACGATATCCAAATTTTGGATGTAGTATTAAATACCAACTCATTAGAGGCTATAGTTATTAAGACTTCTGTAAAGAGAAATACTGAAGAAGCAGTACTTTATTTTCAAAAAAATGCGGTTACTTTACTTGATGGGTTATCTGCACAAAGCATAAAAAAAACAGGTGCAAGTAATTTAGCTAGTGCTGTTAAAAGTATTCCTGGTGTATCAGTTCAAGGTGGGAAATATGTATATGTAAGAGGGTTAGGAGACCGATATACAAAATCTATCTTAAATGGTGTGGATATTCCTGGACTTGACCCTGATAGAAATACCATACAAATGGATATTTTCCCTACTAATATTTTAGATAATGTCATTGTTATAAAATCTGCTTCAGCTGAATATCCTGCAGATTTCACAGGTGGAGTCATAGATATTGTAACTAAAGATTTCCCTTCAAAAAAAGAAGCTTCTATTGCTTTAGGCTTAGGTTATAATCCAGATATGCATTTTAATAAAGATTATCTCACTTATAGTGGTAGCAAAACTGATTTCTTTGGATATGATGATGGCACTAGAGATTTACCAATTAATAGATATCAACCAATCCCTGGTACATTTGAAAATAGATTATTACTTAATTCTCTTACAAACAGATTTGAAAAAGAATTGGCTGCAAAAAAGAAAGCCAGCGGATTAAATTATGATTTTGGTTTTACACTAGGAAATCAATACGATATTGGTAAAAACAAATTAGGTTATCAAGCTT
>CAZQBE010000117.1:0-7242 GCA_964591595.1 uncultured Flavobacteriaceae bacterium | reverse complement strand
TTATCATAACTAATACTAATGGTATATTTTGGGTACAATTAAAAATTAGTAAATAGCAGAAATGAAAATTAACTGTATCATTATTGATGACGAACCGTCTTCACAAACTGTACTTAAGGCGTTTATTGCCGATGTTAATTTTTTGAAACTAATATGTATTTGCAATAATGCTCTTGAAGCAACTGAAGTCCTCAATAAAAGCAACAACATAAACCTTTTGTTTTTAGATATCAATATGCCTAAAATTTCCGGTCTCAATTTTTACAAATCTTTACAAAATCCTCCCGATGTTATTTTTACCACAGCCTATTCTGAATATGCCTTAGAAGGTTTTGAAGTAAATGCTATAGATTATTTACTTAAACCATTTTCGTTCGAACGCTTTTTCAAAGCAGTAAACAAGGTTTTAGATAAACAATCACAAGAAAACCAAACTCCTGAAGATGATTTTATTTTAATTAAATCAAACAAAGTATTACATAAAATTGCACCAAACGATATCTTTTTTGCCGAAGCTTTTGGCGATTATGTAAAAGTACATTTAGAGCATACTTATATTATGACCAATAGTACATTTACCAATATTTTAAAACTACTCCCAAAACAATTTGTGCGCACACATAAATCGTATGCTATAAATTTAAAAAAAATGAATAGTTTAGCAGGAAATCAAATTACGATTGGCGAAAAGATTGTTCCAATAGGGCAAACCTATAAAGCAGCCTTTTTAAAAACGTTTAATAAAACCCTATAATTATTAACTATGAAACGAAATTTTACTGACCTCGCATTAATTATTTTACGTATTGGCTTTTCAGGCTTATTACTAACCCATGGCATTTCAAAAATTGGAAAACTATTTGCTGATACTATAGAATTTCCAGACCCTATTGGATTAGGTGCAACATTATCTTTAATCTTGGTATTAATTGCTGAAGTTATTAGTCCTCTATTTATAATTATTGGTTATAAAACCAAACTCGCTACCATCCCAACCATTATAATGATGACAGTTGCTGCGTTTGTAGTACATTTAAGCGACCCTATTGGTACTAAGGAAAAAGCCTTATTATTCCTTATTGGTTTTGTTGCTATTTATTTGGCTGGTCCTGGGAAGTATTCGGTGGATAAACCATGAGAAAATCAACTAAAATATTACTTTCAATTCCATCACTTATAGTATTAAGCTATACGCTGACACTTTGGTTTCCTACAGAATTTCTTTGGTTAGCTCCAACAATGAAAGAGTATTATTTTTCAAGTTTTCACTATTCAAGGTTTGACAATAATTCAATTGGTGTTTTTGATAAAAACACTTTGGTCTTTTAAAAATTTAGAAAAATTGAAAAAATCTGAATGGACTTGGATATTGATACTTTTTAGCTCTATCTCAAGTTTGATATTTATTTGGAATAAGGTTGACGAGTTTGAAGTTCTAAATAAAAATACTAAACCTAGCAATAATCAAAATTAAGATATCATTATTGCCTAATCCAAAATCCTAACCATCAACTCCTTTAGCAAATCGCCTTGTGGTACAGCATTCGCACCAACACCTTTACTTTTTACATCAAACTCACGCAAGGTAGAGATTATGCTGCTCACTTTTTTCATTGGGTAGTGTTTTGCGGCTGTAGTATATTCACTTACAAAATAAGGATTGATTCTTAATGATGAAGCTACAGCTCTTGGTGATTTATCATTCAAGCCATGTAAATGGAGCAATTGTGAGAAAAAGTTAAATAATAATGCAACGGTTACTATCATAGGATTATCGCGAGGGTTATCGGCAAAATAATTAACAATTTGGTAAGCCTTTACAGCATTTTTTTCTCCTATGGCTTTGCGTAATTCAAAGTTGTTGTAATCTTTAGAAATGCCTATGTTTTCTTCAATAAGTTCTGGAGTAATCTGGCTGCCTTTAGGAATAATGAGTTGTAGTTTTTCCAGTTCGTTGTTGATTCTGCTTAAATCTGTACCTAAAAATTCCACAAGCATTTGAGCAGCTTTAGGAGAAATACTATACTCGTTTGGAGACAGTACACGTCTTATCCAATCGGCAACTTGGTTTTTGTACAATTTTTTACTTTCGTATACTACACCTATTTTTTTTAATGTTTTATATAACGCCTTACGTTTATCTAGTTTTTTATATTTATAGTTAAGCACTAAAACAGTTGTAGGTTGAGGGTTTTCGGCATAAGCAACCATTTTTTCAATAGTACGTGATAAATCCTGCGCTTCTTTTACAATGACTACCTGCCGTTCAGCCATCATTGGGTAACGTTTGGAATTGCCTACAATATCTTCAATAGTCACATCACGACCATACAAAACCATTTGGTTAAAGCCTTTTTCGTCCTCGGCAAGCACATTGTTTTCAATAAAATCGGAAATTTTATCAATATAATAAGGCTCTTCACCCATTAAAAAGTAAATGGGTTTAATATTTCCGTTCTTTATATCGGTTACCAGTTGTTTAGCTTTTTCCAAAATTTATACTTTATTCTCTTATGTGTCAGTCCGAGTTGCGTTCTTAAATTTATTAACGTGTATCGAAAGGTTCTTAATACTATTTTCCAAAGAAAATCACTAGAAGTGACATTATAATTTTAAATTTGTATAGTGCAAAAATTAAATTTCTCCACATATACGTTCCGATTCAAAAATAACGAAAATAAACCTTTTATTTTTGATGAAATCCGCAAAAAATTTGTGGCTTTACAACCTGAAGAATGGGTGCGTCAACATTGTGTACAATACTTAATTAGAGAGAAAAAATATCCTAAATCATTAATTAATGTCGAGAAAGAACTAAAAATTAACGGTTTAAAAAAGCGTTACGATATAGTAATTTATAATCCTGACGGAAGTATCTTCCTTATTGTAGAATGTAAAGCACCAAAAATCA
This sequence comes from uncultured Flavobacteriaceae bacterium, assembly GCA_964591595.1. Lineage (GTDB taxonomy): Bacteria > Bacteroidota > Bacteroidia > Flavobacteriales > Flavobacteriaceae > JAADHG01. Next base: position 4,331 of record CAZQBE010000117.1, on the reverse strand, counting down.
CCATTAACCAAACTGCTTTTGATCAGATTGCGCTGTATAATTTGGTATTAAATGCTGAATATTTAATGGTTACCAATGGAATAAATCATTATTATTGTACTATGGATTTTAAAGACCAAAGCTATCAGTTTTTAAAGGATATTCCTGATTATAAATTGTGAAAATTGCCATAGTCATATTAAACTGGAACGGAAAAGCATTGCTTAAGCAGTTCTTACCGTCAGTAATTAAATACTCTGAAGACAACGATATTTATCTCGTTGATAATGCTTCAACAGATGATTCTGTGTCTTATACAAAAGAATATTTTCCACAAATAAAGATTATTCAAAATTTAGAAAATGGTGGCTATGCTAAAGGTTACAATGATGCCTTACAAGATGTTGACGCAGATGTATTTTGCTTATTAAATAGTGATGTTGAAGTAACCAAAAATTGGCTCTCTCCAATAATAGAGGTTTTTAAAAACGACACTAATACAGCTATTATTCAGCCTAAATTATTGGATTATAATCGCAGAGATTATTTTGAATATGCTGGAGCTGCAGGAGGTTTTATTGATAAGTTTGGCTATCCTTACTGTAGAGGCCGTATTTTTAACACTATTGAAAAAGATAGTGAGCAATATAATGACACCACTCAAATTTTTTGGGCTTCAGGCGCCTGTTTGTTTATTAGAAAAGATACTTTTAAATACTTAAAGGGCTTTGATGAATCCTTTTTTGCACATATGGAAGAAATTGATTTGTGTTGGCGCGCTAGGAATCTGGGGCTTAATGTTACATATGTTGGAACCTCATCAGTTTACCATGTTGGTGGTGCTACACTTAGCAATGCAAATCCTAAAAAAACATTTTTAAACTTTAGAAATAGCTTATTTACACTCGTTAAAAACGCGTATGGCAATATCTTTTTTTTAGTGTTCAACAGACTCTTACTAGACGGAGTTGCTGGTATAAAATTTATCTTAGAATTTAAACCAAATCATACACTAGCAATAATAAAGGCTCATTTTTCTTTTTACAAGCATTTACCAATACTTCTTAAGCAACGAAAAAAACTAAATCAAGAATCAAAATATTACACAATAACGAGTATTGTTTGGTCTTATTTTACACTACATAAAAAGCACTTTAATAGTTTATAAGTTCGTTAGTAAAAGTTTTGTTAATACTAGCAAAAATCAATCTTTTTTATATATTTTTATCGCATTCGTCAAATATAAATTAATTAACAAAACATCATGAAGAGAATTTTAATGTTGAGCTTATCTACACTGCTATTATTAAGCTCATGCGTATCAAATAAGGAGTTTGCTGCACTAGAAGCTAAACAAAAGAATACACAAGATTTGCTTAATACAGCAACTGTTAAACTAAATGCTTGCTTATCAGACGAAGCTGCTGCATCAGCTCGTGCTAATGCACTTGAAGATAGAATTGCGGATTTACTTAAGTCTAATGACAACTTAATACAAAGCAACAAAGATTTAACCATCCTAACCTCAAAAGGCGCAGACAATATTGAAAAAACATTAGAAAGTATTAAAGAAAAGGACCTTAAAATAACACGTTTACAAGATGCTTTAAACAAAAAAGATAGTGTCACGCTTGCCATTGTTACTAGTTTGAAAAGAGAAGTAGGTATTAATGATCCTGACATTGAAATAAATGTTGAAAAAGGAGTAGTATTTATTTCTATTTCTGATAAGTTATTATTTAAAAGCGGCAGTTATACTGTTACTACAAGAGCAAAAGATGTGCTAGCTAAAGTAGCTAAAGTCGTGAACGGGAAACCAGATTTTGAGTGTATGGTCGAAGGACATACAGATAATAAATCGTTCCAAAAAGGAGTTTTATTAGATAACTGGGATTTAAGTGTAAAACGCTCAACAGCAATTGTTAGAGTACTTGAAGAGCTAGACGTAAATCCAAAACGTCTTATTGCAGCAGGAAGAAGTTATTATGTACCACTAGTTGATAATGATACTGCTGAAAACAGAGCCAAAAACAGACGTACACGCATCATTATAATGCCAAAAATCGATCAGTTTTATGATATGATTGAAAAAGAAATGAAAAATTTATCTACTGGGAATTAATCCCTCTATGTTTTGAAACTAAGCTCAACTCTGAAAAGTTGGGCTTTTTTTTATTCTAAAATATTTCTAAATTACCCTTGCCCTCTCTTACAATTTCTGGTTCATCTCCAGAAAAATCAATAACTGTTGATGCTTCATTATCTCCATAACCACCATCAATAACCAAATCCACTAAATTATTCCATTTTTCAAGTATGAGTTCTGGATCCGTAGTGTACTCTAAAATTTCATCTTCATCACGAATTGAGGTTGAAATAATAGGGTTTCCTAATTGCTTCACGATTTCTAAAGCAATATTATTATTTGGCACACGAATACCTACCGTTTTTTTCTTTTTAAAAACATTAGGTAAGGTCTTTGCACCTGGAAGAATAAATGTATAAGGCCCCGGAAGTGCGCGCTTTAAAACCTTGAATGTTGATGTGTCAATTTGTTTTACATAATCGCTTAAATTACTTAAATCGTGACATATAAACGATAAATTTGCTTTCTCAATCTTTACACCTTTTATCTTTGCAATTCGTTCTAAAGCCTTATTATTAGTAATGTCGCAACCTAAACCATATACTGTATCAGTAGGGTAAATTATTAAGCCTCCATTTTTTAAAACTCTAATAACTCTTTCTATTTCTCTTGGGTTTGGATTCTCTTCATATAATTTTATAAATTCAGCCATAATAGTTATCTTACCAAAACGTTATACAAAGAAACTAATAATTTTATTATGCCAAATCTAAAACCCATAATCTTTAAAGTTCTCATTTTATTTTTTGTTTTATCCTGCACAACTAATAATTTAGAAGATAACCAAAATATTGAAGGAACAAATCCCCTTGAATATCTTGAAAATTTAGATGTCTCCTACGGTAATGATAGTGACCAAACGTTTGACATCTACCTTCCTCCCAACAGAACTATAGATACAAAAGTAATAATTCTTGTACATGGCGGAGGCTGGTCTGCTGGAGATAAAAGCGATATGATTGGTTTTAAAGATTTAATTTTTCAAAGCTTTAGTAATATTGCTGTTGTGAATATGAATTACCGTTTGGCAGACGAAAATAATAACCCTTATCCTATGCAAACGGATGATATTACCGAAGTTATAAACCATTTAAAAGCCAATAAAAATAATTATGTTATTGATGATGATTTTGGGTTTATAGGCACTAGTGCAGGTGCGCATTTATCTTTATTATGGAGTTATGCTTCTGACTCAGATAATAATGTTAAAATGGTATGTAGTATTGTTGGTCCAACAAATTTTACTGACCCTGCGTATTTAAACAATACTAATCCAGAATTACAAGCGCTTATTGATTTGTATGGTACAAATGCTACCATATCCTTTTTAGAAGAAGTAAGTCCATATCATAGAGCTACAGTAACTGCACCTCCAACTATATTGTTTTATGGCGGACAAGACCCATTAGTACCTACTACTCAAGGTACAGATATGAGAGATAAATTGATAGAACTTGGAGTAACTCAAGAATTTACTTTATATGAAAACGAAGGTCATGGATGGGATGGCGCTAATGCAATAGACACTTGGTTGAAATTGAGAACTTTTATTGAAAATTATTTAGAGTAACCTGAATATAAAATTTAACCAATCACATCTAACTTTGCAAAACGCAATAGCAACTTTTTTATACCACCATTTTCGAAGTTTATTTCGGCTTTAATATCGGCTCCTTTGCCCTCTATTTTAAGAACTTTGCCTTTACCGAAACGCAAATGTTTAACAATATTACCAACAACTAACTTACTATCAAACAAATTGGTGTTACCATTAGTCTTAGGTATTGGCTTTAAATGCTTTGGTGTATTAATCTTTACTTTTTCAGATGGGGATTTTGTTGGTTGTTTTTTATTAAATCTGGCTTTGCTAGCTGGTTTAAACCTAATTTTATTAGGTGCAATATCTCCAAAAATGCTAGCGTCTAGCATTGGGTTAATCCGCCGTTCTTCAATAGGCGTTAATACTTCCAAGTACTCCTCGTCAATTTCTTCAATAAATCTGCTAGGTTCAGCATCAATGAGTTTTCCCCAGCGATAACGCGTTAAAGCATAAGTTAGATAGGCTTGCTTTTCGGCACGTGTTAAAGCCACATAAAACAACCTGCGTTCTTCTTCCAACTCGCTACGTGTGTTCATACTCATTGCACTTGGAAATAAATCTTCTTCTAAGCCAACTATATACACGTAGGGAAACTCCAAGCCCTTG
>CAZQBE010000116.1:0-7250 GCA_964591595.1 uncultured Flavobacteriaceae bacterium | reverse complement strand
TGGAACATCAACAGTATCTAATCCCATAAGTGATATGAGTCTTGCCATATTTAATCCTTGGGACCCTTCTGGCATTGCATTACCTACTATAACATCGTCTATACGAGTTCTATCTAGGTTTGGCAATTCTTTCATCATGTATTGAATGGTTTCTGCTGCTAATTCGTCTGTTCTTTTAAAGCGAAATACACCTCGTGGTGATTTACCAACTGCTGTTCTGTATGCTTTTACTATATATGCTTGTTTCATTTGTTTAGATTTTTTGATTATTAGATTTTCAGACATTTTAGATATATAACTATCTAAAATTCTAACTCATCTAATTTCTAAGTGGTTTTCCCGTTTTTAACATGTGCTGTATGCGTTCTAAAGTTTTGCGTTCTGTACACAAACTCAAGAAAGCTTCACGTTCTATATCTAGTAAGTATTGTTCGCTAACAAAAGTTGGCTCAGACAAGTCGCCACCTGCCATAACGTAAGCCAATTTATTAGCAATTTTATGGTCGTGTTCACTAATAAACCTACTGGCTTCCATAGAATCAGTACCTACCAAAAACATACCAAGTGCTTGCTTACCAAGTACTTTTACATCTTTGCGTTTTACGGGTTGCGTATAGCCTTGTTGAGCCATCAGTTTTGCATATGCTTTGGCTGTTGCAATTTGTCTATCCTTATTAACTACAACAATATCTTTTCCTTTTTGAAGAATACCTAAATCGAAGGCTTCGTAGGCAGATGTTGAAACTTTTGCCATTCCTATAGTTAGGAAGTATTCTTGTAAAACATTAAGTTCTACGTCATCTTTTCTAAATGTATCTGATGCTCTTAATGCCATTTCTTTGGAACCTCCACCACCAGGAATTACACCAACACCAAATTCTACCAAACCTATATAAGTTTCGGCAGCAGCAATTACTTTATCGGCATGCATAGACAATTCACAACCACCACCAAGCGCCATTCCATGAGGAGCAGCAATTGTTGGAATAGAGGAATAACGCATACGCATCATTGTATCTTGAAAATACTTAATTGCTCCATTAAGCTCGTCGTATTCCTGTTCAACAGCCATCATAAAAATCATACCAATATTGGCACCAACCGAAAAGTTTGCAGCTTGGTTTCCAACTACCAATCCATCAAAATCTTTTTCAGCTAAATCAATAGCTTTATTTAATCCTGCAAGAACGTCGCCACCAATGGTATTCATTTTAGACTGGAATTCTACATTTAGAATGCCGTCACCTAAATCTTCAACAACAACGCCTGAATTTTTAAATATTTCATTAGATTTTCTAATGTTATCTAGAATAATAAAGGCATCTTGCCCTGGAACTTTTTCTTGAGTTTTCTTTGGAATATCGTAATAATATGTAGCTCCATCTTTTACAGTATAAAAGGATGAATTTCCTGAAGCAAGCATTCCATTTACCCAAGCTGCTGGTGCTTTACCTTCAGCTTTCATCATTTCAATGCCTTTTTCAACACCTATGGCATCCCAAATTTGGAAAGGACCATGTTCCCAACCAAAACCAGCTTTCATAGCATCATCGATTTTGTATAGCTCATCTGAAATTTCAGGAATCCTATTAGTTACGTACTGAAACATTGCTGCAAAATTTTGTCTGTAAAATTCTCCAGCTTTATCTTTCCCTGTTACTAATACTTTAAAACGATTAATAACTTTGTCAATAGTTTTGGTAAGCTCTAAAGTTGCAAATTTTGCGCGCTTCTTTTGGCGGTATTCTAGAGTATCTAAATCGAGAGATAGAATTTCTTTTTTACCTTCAGCCGAAACGGTTTTTTTATAAAATCCTTGTCCTGTTTTGCTTCCTAGCCATTTATTTTCCATCATCGTATTGATGAAATCTGGCAGTTTAAAAAGCTCGTGAGCTTCGTCATTAGGACAATTGTCGTATATACCATTGGCAACATGTACCAAAGTATCTAATCCAACAACGTCTACAGTTCTAAATGTAGCAGATTTTGGACGACCAATAACAGGTCCTGTTAATTTATCGACTTCTTCAATAGTTAGACCTAATTCTTTTACTTGATGGAATAATGATTGAATACCGAAAATGCCAATTCTATTTCCTATAAATGCAGGTGTATCTTTTGCAATTACAGATGTTTTTCCGAGGAATTGCTCACCATAACCATTTATGAATTCTAAAACTGAAGCATCAGTTTTTGGACCAGGAATGATTTCGAATAATTTTAAATAACGTGCTGGATTGAAAAAGTGTGTGCCACAGAAATGTTTTTGAAAATCATCACTACGTCCTTCACTCATGAATTTTATAAGAATTCCAGAAGTGTTAGATGTAATTAATGTTCCTGGTGTTCTGTATTTGTCCAAGTTTTCAAAGACAATCTTTTTAATGTCTAATCTTTCTACAACAACTTCAATAATCCAATCTACATCTGCAACTTTCGCAATATCATCTTCTAGATTTCCAGTCGTAATTCTACTTGCAAATTTTTGATTGTAAATAGGAGAGGGTTTAGATTTTAAAGATGCTTTAAGCGAATCGTTTACTAATCTATTTCTAACTACTTTGCTTTCAAGGGTTAATCCTTTTGCTTTTTCGGCTTTATTAAGTTCGCTAGGCACTATGTCTAGTAATAACACATCTACGCCAATATTGGCAAAATGACATGCAATACCACTTCCCATAATTCCGGAACCTATTATTGCTACTTTTTTAATTCTACGCTTACTCATTTTATTTTAAAATGTTTCTTTTTGTTAAGGTTATTTTTTAGAGGTTAAAAAACAATATCTTAATAGACTGTTTATCTATTTGAATCAAATTTTGAATTAGATATTTCTTTTTGATTGTATATTTTTTTGTTCGAAATCAATTCATTAATCATTTCTGAAACTTCATAAAAATGACTTATTTTTTCTTCAGAGATGTTTTTTCTTATGGTTTCGTTAAAGGTCAACACACGTTCACGAGAGTATTCTCTTTTTTCTTTACCAAACTCTGTGAGATGAATTAAAACACCACGACCATCTTCAGGATTAGGTTTACGTTCTATTAAACCACGTTCTTCCATAGTTTTTAATATACGTGATAAACTTGTGGCTTCCATTCCCATTTTTGGACCCAATGCCGTTGAAGGAGTTCCCTCTTCAGGATCTATATTTAGAAGTGTAAATCCTGTAGCCATTGTGCTCTCAAACTTTGAAGCTTCTTCATTATACATTTTGTTTACTGCTAACCAAGTAGTACGAAGCACATAGTCTATTGTTTTATCTTTCATAGGATTGAGAATATGGAGTTCAAATATACAAAAATATACTATGCGTGCATAGTAATTAACAAAAAATTATGCATGCATAGTAAATACAATAAAAAAACACCTCAAGAGTGAGATGTTTAAAAAGTTTTGTAAACTAGATTATTATCCTAATTTACCATTAACAGCGCCTATAACAGCACCAACAATTGCAGACATTACAATTGAGATTCCAACATCCATAGCAAACATTTGAGTTGTTGCTTCTGTATTCATCGCCATATTGAAAAAATTCATGAATAAGGCTAAAAAAAGACCTATAATAGCACCTGCCTTTGCTCCAGTAACGGCAGTTGTAATTTGTGCCCATTTAGTAAAAATGTAAGCTACAAATAAGCCAAAAGTAATACATCCTAATAATATTAAAATCATAGTTTGAGTACTTTCTTCGGTAGGAGCAGGAAAATAATCTTTAAAAAGAATTCCATAAAATAGCCAACCTAAAAGAAAATCTACAATACCGCCAGCAAGACCAGAAATTAAAAAGTTTTTTGTTTTCATTGTTTTTGATTTTATTGTTAGTTCCTATAAAAGTATAAAAAAATTATTTACAAGAAAATATTCAATATTCTTTATACAAAAAGAAGAAAACTAATTTACGGTCGATATATTTTTTCGTAAAGACCTTTATAAATATCTTTAATAATATCTCTTCTCATTTTCATTGTAGGTGTAAGGTGTCCAGCATCAATACTCCAAACTTCAGGAGTTAATTTAAAAACTTTTATCTGTTCCCATTTACCAAAATTAGCATTGCATTTATCAATTTCTTTCTGAATACGTTTTATAACAACATAGGAGTTAGCAATAGAAATATTATCCAGTTTTACATCTTTTTGATTTCTTTGAATCCAACCTTTAATGAATTCAAAATTAGGCTGAATAATTGCTGCAGGCATTTTTTCGCCTTCTCCAACTACCATTATTTGTTCAATAAATAGCGATTGTTTGAGTTCGTTTTCTAAAAGTGCAGGAATTACATATTTACCTCCTGAAGTTTTAAACATTTCTTTTTTGCGTCCAGTAATACTTAAAAAGCCATCACTATCAATTTTGCCCTTATCACCAGTATGAAAATATTCAGCAGTCATTACTGATGCAGTTTTTTCTGGGTCTTTATAATAGCCTAGCATTACATTTGGGCCTTTAACAAGGATCTCATCGTCTTCGGCAATTTTAACCTCTACTTTATCAATAATTTTTCCTACTGTTCCAATTCTAAACCCACCATTGCGTTGGTCATTTACAGATACTACTGGAGAGGTTTCAGTTAAGCCATAGCCTTCCATAATTGGTAATCCGGCAGCAGCAAATACTCTAGTAAGTCTTGTTTGTAAGGCAGCGCTTCCGGAAACCATTAGTTTTAAGTTACCACCAAAACCTATTTGCCACTTCGAGAATATTAATTTACGAGCAATGTTTAATTTTTTTTCATACCACCAACCATTAGCTTCATAAGGTTCATATTGGAGTCCAACATTAATTGCCCAGTAGAATAACATTTTTTTAATTCCTGATAATTCTTTGCCTTTGGCATAAATAGCATCATACATTTTCTCATACAATCTAGGAACCGCAGTCATTACATTTGGTTTAACTTCTTTTAAGTTGTCGCTTATTTTTTCAATTGATTCTGCATAGTAAATTTCCATACCACTATATTGGTATAAATACAAGATCATACGCTCAAAAATATGGCAAACAGGAAGAAAACTTAAGGCTCTAGCAAATCCTGAATCTAAAGGAATTCGCTTTTCACTTGCTAAAACATTGCTTACAATATTATGGTGGGAGAGCATGACTCCTTTTGGTCTTCCAGTGGTCCCAGAAGTATATATTATAGTTGCCAAATCTGAAGGTTTTACAGCGTCTTTTCTAGATTCAACTTCAGGTTGAGTACTTTCATCTTTACCTAATTCAAACAATTCAGAATAATGCTTGCAGCCTTCAATTTGATCAAATGAATAGACTTCTTTTAATTGTGTTTTATCTTTTATCTTTAATACTTTTTGAAGCACTTCTTCATCGGAAACAAAACAATATAAAGATTCACTGTGGTTTAAAACATACTCGTAATCGTCAGCACTAATAGTTGGATAAATAGGAATATTTTGAGCGCCTATTTGTAAAATACCAATATCCATGATGTTCCATTCAGTTCTGTTGTTTGAAGAAATTACAGCAATTTTATTATCCTTTTCAACACCAAGTTTTATTAGTGCTCTACTTATGGCATTGGATTTATTTATATATTCTTGAGTTGAGGTAGATTTCCATTCACCATTATATTTGGTAGTTAAAGCTTTGTCTAAATTATATGTTTCGAGTTGATAATATGGAAAGTCGAATAATCTTGTTATTTCAGTCATTAGTTTTGCTAATTGTTAATATTGCAAAGTAAATAAAATACAAGGATTTCACAAATGGATTTGTAAAAGCAGAATGAGACTAACCAAATAAAAAACAGATATATTATTTATCTGCTTTCAATCCATTTTCTGGCATTCACAAATGCTTCTAGCCAAGGCGAAACCTCATCTTTTCTGCCTTTTGGATAATTAGCCCAATTCCATTGAAAAGTAGAGCGTTCAATATGTGGCATCGTTACTAAATGTCGTCCTGTTTTGTCACATAACATTGCTGTGTTAAAGTAAGAGCCATTTGGATTTGAAGGATACTCAGCGTAGCCATATTTTCCTACTATGTTATACGTCTCTTCAGAATATGGTAAATCAAATTTTCCTTCACCATGCGAAATCCACACACCTAATGTACTTCCTGTTAAAGTAGAAAGCATCACAGAGTTATTCTCTTGAATAGTTACTGAAGTAAATGCACTTTCATGTTTATGCGAATCGTTATACGTTAATTTTCCATGAATGTCATGCTCAGGATTGATCAAATCTAATTCCATAAACAATTGGCAACCGTTGCAAATACCTATAGAGAGTGTGTCTTTGCGTTTAAAGAAATTTTGAAGTGCAGTATTTGCTTTTTCATTGTATTTAAAAGCGCCTGCCCAACCTTTTGCAGAACCTAAAACGTCGCTATTGCTAAATCCTCCAACAGCACCAATAAACTGAATATCTTCTAAGGTTTCACGACCAGAAATCAAATCGGTCATATGTACATCTTTTACATCAAAGCCAGCGAGATACATGGCATTTGCCATTTCACGTTCAGAATTACTTCCTTTTTCACGAAGAATGGCGGCTTTTGGGCGTTTTTTGTCATTGCGAGGATTTAGCGACGTTGCAATCTCATTAATAGAAACAGATTGCTTCACTTTCATTTCAATCGACGTCGCAATGACGTCTACTAGTTTTCCTGTGAAATGTTTTGGAAATGTAAATTGTAAGGGTTGATTTTTATAATTCTTAAATCTGTCTTCAGCCAAATTATTATCAGTCTGTTTTTGGTCGAGTAGGAATGAGGTTTTATACCAAACATCACGCAATCGTGAAACAGACATAGTAAATACTTCAGACTGATTAATCACACTAAGCACATCACTTTCTGTGACTTTCCCAATATTAAAAAATTGAATATTTGCATCTTTTAAAACAGTTTCAATTGAATTATCAGTAGCTTGAAAAATGATTCCAGCATTTTCTGCAAGCAAGATTTTAAATGAGCCTTTTTCATTTAATGCAGTTATATCGAGTTCTGCTCCAAGATTAACATCAGCAAAACACATTTCAAGTAATGTTGTAATTAATCCACCAGAAGCTACATCGTGTCCTGCAACAATTTTTTCATTTCGGATTAAATCCTGAATCGTATTAAAAACGGTTTTCACGTAAGCAGCATCTTTTACATTAGGTGCTTCTTTTCCTATTTTATTAAGTACCTGTGCAAATGAACTTCCACCAAGTTTAAATTCGTCTTGAGAGATGTTGATATAATAAATATCTCCTTTATTCTTTTGAAAAACAGATCCA
>CAZQBE010000115.1:0-7253 GCA_964591595.1 uncultured Flavobacteriaceae bacterium | reverse complement strand
ATAATAAATGACTTATTCTGTCTCTATTATTTTCATCTAAATTCAAAATGGCACGTTGTGCTACAATGCCACCTAGACCATGGGCAACTATAGCAATGCGATCGTAGTCTTTAAACTTATATTTTATTGCAGAACTAAGATTGTCAGTTACTCTATTAATATCTCTTACTGTAGCCCAAACATCTTTTCCCATTTCTGGATTTACATTCGCATTAAAACCAAAAGGAAACATATCCCAACCATCTAATCGGCTTTCTTGCGTAAATAACTCTGGGATTTTACCAAAAGTATTATGTGCATCACCTGAGAAACCATGAACAAAAAGTATAACGTTATTTGCGTTTTCATTACGAAACACTTTTTTAACTTCTTTTTTTTCTGTAATTGGAGGTAATTGGATATCTGGAATATTTTGTTTATCGAGTTTTTCGCTCGGGACTTTGCTTAATTCAAAATTCTTGTCTATTTGAAGATTAACAAAAGGGTTTTGTTTAAGATTATCTCTTGCGGCATCTTTTGGAACTTCTTCAACCAGATAAGTTGCAACCTCCATTACTTTTATATATTCGCTATCAAATCTTTCTTTATGTTCACCTTTTAAAATCTTAAGAAGATACGTAGTAAATAAGCTATTTCTATCCCCTTGAAAATAAAGTGATTTTTGATTGTCCTTGCAAGCAGAAATAATTGCCATGCCTTCTTCATCGTCTAAATCATGTACTAATGCTTCAGGTGTTTCTAAATTTTGTTCTTTGTGTTGTTGTAAACGATTATCTATAACATCTTGTTTTTCTCCTGTATTTCTTAAATCTGAACCCTTAGTCATGCCTTGTGCAAAACAACTATCAATGAAAAAAATCAAACGTTCGGCAATGATTTTATTTAGTTTATTTTTTAATTCCTTGGCAATAATACCTGTAGAATCAGGTTTATTTTCATCAAATCCTTCAACTTGTAGATAAAATGTACCATCAGTATAGGCTTTACCATGGCCAGAATAATATAGAAGTACTTTTGAATCGACATTAAGTTTTTTAATCAGGTTATCAAATTCGGTAAGAACCCCTTTTTTTGTAGCTTTTTCGTTAGTAACCAAAAATACATTTTCAGGAGGATAATCAGCATTATTAATTAAAACGTCTCCAATGTCAGTAGCGTCTTGAACGGATGGCAGTAGAGGGTCTTTAATTCCTATTAACAAAGCAAATGAATTATCTAGTGTTTCCATGTTCTTTAATCCTTTTTTTATTTTTAGTTGGTATAATAAATAATAATACGTTTCAAAAATATTTTAATGCCAATAAGTCATTATTTTGTTCCACTTTTCAGAAGCTGAAAAAGGAATAAAATCGGTGTCATTTTTAAAAGTAACATTGGTGTAAAAATTTCCGGATGCTATAGATTGCAATAAGTATTTAAAAACATTTTCTTCATCATTTTGAGCAGCATAAATTTCTGCTAATCGGTAATCAATTTCGCCATATTGATAAGGTCCTCTTAATTCTTCTAAAGCATTAATAAGGTCATTACCCTTATTTGATTTTCCGTTTTTAAAATAACATTTTCCTAATAGGGCAATAGTTTTGAGATTATTTGGATTTTGTTTCAATAAAGTTAAACAAATACTCTCCGATTTTTCATAATCACCAATTTCATAATAAGCTTCCGCTTTAAAATAATCATTGTTTTTATTTGTTTTGGTACTAACAACAGCATTAAAATAGTATTTAGCAGCTTTGTTTTTTCCAATCAATAAAAATTGCTGAGCAGTAAATAAATTTATAGATATCAGATCTTCTTTTTTAATTTTTAGTTTTATTTGACGTGATAAAATATCAACTTTTTCCTTATTATTTGTAAACACATAGGCAGTGATAATTGCTTTCAAAAAATCTTTATCTTCAATGATATTTACATAAGGCTCTACAAGTTCAATAGTTTTTAAGTAGTTTTTTAGTTCATGAAATGCAAGTGCCATGATGTACATTCTATCAATACAAGGTTGACAATTTTCTAAGTTAAAATTGTCAAAATGTGTTTCATTAAAAACAGCTTCTACATCTTCAGGTTTATTTACATATTGAAGTGCAACAACCATTTGAGAAGTATTAGTAACTAGATTGTAAGGAGCAATATTATATTCATTTGTATGGTATTTATTAACCAGACGATTATCACCAACTAAGGCGGCTTCGTACATATTTATTGAATTACGCTGCTGTAAACTTATTCCAGTATGTTTTTTAATATTATTGATTATTGAATCGGCAGTTGAGTAAAGTCCTTTATTATAATAATAACCTACTTTTAATGCCTTGGGTTCAAAAAAATTAGAATCTAATGCTATAGCCTTATCGAGTAATACAATGTATTTATCTTGATTATCTTCTCTTTTGCTAATTAATGCCTCAAGTAAAGCTTTGTATGCTTCATATTTTGGGGGCTGTGTTTCCAAACTGAGGCCACCATTTTTATTGGTAAGTAAATAAGTTACTATTTTTCCCTCTAAAATTTCAATACAATCTAAAGGATTTTTAGAATCACATTCAATACTCTCTAAAGAAATTAAAGTTTCTCCTGTAAGACCATTTTCTATTGAGGATTTAAATATTAACTTATTTCCATCTAAAAAATAACTACCAGTAATTTTTTTACCTGGTTTCAAATATTTATTTAAAATCTCGTTATCAGATAAATTTAAGTTTTGAGTTTTTATTACTTCAGTATAATCTTTGACGATATTTTGACTAATAATCTGTCCTGCATTATTTTCAGTTATACCATGTCCAATCCAATCTTCAGTCATATTTCCAATAATATTCAACTTTTCATCACCTGTATTATTTGTAAATTTTAATACCGCAATTTTATCATTAGAAACTAGCTTAGGCAAGCTAAACTCGTTGGTAATAGAAAAAGAATTATTAATTATTATGACTACGGATAAGCCCGATAAAAAAAGAATAATGCCTAAAAATGTAAAATATATTTGCCTAAATTTACTTTTATCCATCAATTCTTCTGAAGTATCATCTTCTTCTGATTTCCAAGATTTAGACAGTCTAGAATTCCATATATAAATTATGTAGAGAGGAAATCCTATAATAAGAAATAAAATTAAATAAGGAATGCTTTGCTTAGGTAATCCTAAAGGTTGAGCAATGACAGATAATACTTGAAGAATTACCCAACTTGAGACTACATAAATTGAAAGAAGCTTAAATACATCTCTGTTACTACACTCCTTTAAAAAGATTTTTAGATTCATTTAAAAATAAAACAATAATAAAAGTATTTGTTTACGGAGCTTAAGATTTGGTTAATTTACATATTTTTATTAATATAGTGTATTAATTAATTCAAAAAACTAAAACATGTCTGAAAAAACAAAAACAAATCAAAACCCAAATCAGAGTAGAGTAGTAGTAGAAAAAGGTGGAGATCTTGGTAAGAAAACTGGAAGAGTTGCAGTTGAAAAAGGAGGAGATCTTGGTAAAAAAACTGGTGCGTAATATTTTTCTAAATTCATTTTAAAATATTTTTTATCATCCTTATTGTATTATCCAATTGCCTTCTAAGTCTTTTTCCATATAACCTATATAACTTCAAGTTCAATTTATAAAAATTAGAACATCTGAGGGTTAGTTTCTTGTTATCTATTTTTCTTCTTCTTAATTAGTCTTATAGCATATTATAATCACAAGTTTTACTAGTAAAACTTTAAGTTTTTCAAGCTATATAAATGCTGCAATGTATTTTGAGTATTCTCAACAAAAGTTTGGGTATAAAAAAACCGATTCTTTTAGAATCGGTTTTAAATAAGTGAAATTGTTATACAATAGGCGAAATGCCTTAGTTTACTTTATCTACAATGGCTTTAAAAGCTTCTGGGTCATTCATAGCTAAATCGGCTAAAACCTTACGATTTAATTCGATATTATTAGCTTTTAATTTCCCCATAAATTGAGAATAAGACAGTCCATGTTGTCTGGCTCCTGCGTTAATACGCGTAATCCATAATGCACGGAATGTTCTTTTTTTGTTTCTACGATCTCTATACGAATATTGCATCGCTTTATCAACCGCATTTTTTGCTACTGTCCAAACGTTTTTACGACGTCCAAAGTAACCTTTTGCTTGCTTAAGAACCTTTTTTCTTCTGGCTCTTTTTGCAACTGAATTTACTGATCTTGGCATAATTTAAATTGTTTTTGTAGAAGGCGGTCTATTATTGACACTTGATAAGCCTAACTCCATGGTTTATAAATAATTTTAACCTAAACTGTAATTACTTTAAACGTAATTGTTGTTTAATGTTGTTGGCATCATTCTCATGCACTAAAGTACTATGAGTTAATGCAAGCTTACGCTTTTTAGACTTCTTTGTTAAGATGTGACTCTTAAAAGCGTGCTTTCTTTTAATTTTACCAGTACCCGTTAACTTAAAACGTTTTTTAGCACTAGATTTAGTTTTCATTTTAGGCATTGTTCTCCTTTTATTTAATTTACTTCACTTATATTATTTTGAATAGTATGCTATTTTCCTTTTTTTGGAGCAATAAACATAATCATTCGTTTACCTTCTAATTTTGGCATTTGTTCAACTTTTCCAAAAGCTTCCAAATCTTGTGCTAAACGCAACAATAAAATTTGACCTTGCTCTTTAAAAATAATTGAACGTCCCTTAAAGAATACAAAAGCTTTTAGTTTTGCGCCATCTTTTAAGAATTTCTCAGCATGTTTCTTTTTAAATTCGTAATCATGATCATCTGTATTAGGGCCAAAACGAATTTCTTTTACAACAACTTTTGTTGCCTTAGACTTTAAAGCTTTATCACGTTTCTTTTGTTCGTAAAGAAACTTTTTATAGTCCATAATTTTACAAACAGGAGGTACTGCTTTTGGTGAAATTTCAACAAGATCTAAACCCTGTTCGTCAGCTATTTCTAAAGCTTTTCTTGTTGGATATACACCAACTTCTATGTTGTCACCAACCAATCTTACTTCTTCAGCTCTAATTTTAGAATTGATTCTGTGTTGATCTTCTTTTATTATTCTTGCTG
Source organism: uncultured Flavobacteriaceae bacterium (assembly GCA_964591595.1). Lineage (GTDB taxonomy): Bacteria > Bacteroidota > Bacteroidia > Flavobacteriales > Flavobacteriaceae > JAADHG01. The sequence goes on along the minus strand of CAZQBE010000115.1, from coordinate 2,190 downwards.
GTCCTCTATTTCTTCTTCTTCGTATTGCTATGGCTCTATGTTTTTAATTAAACTTTAAATTGTTTTAATGTTTTACTTATTTGGCTTTCAATAACTTTTGAAAATTCATCTACACTAATCATGCCTAAATCTTCGCCACCATGTTGGCGTACAGTTATTTTGTTTTCCTTTTCTTCGTTCTCACCAACGATAATCATATATGGGATTTTTTTCATTTCGGCTTCCCGAATTTTTTTACCCATAGTTTCACTCCTATTATCAACGAGGGCGCGAATTTCGTCATTTTCTAACAAATTTAAAACTTTTTTAGCGTATTTCTCGTATTTCTCGCTAATTGATAAAATTATAGCTTGTTCTGGTATGAGCCATAATGGGAAATTTCCACCTGTGTGTTCTAGTAAAATAGCAACAAAGCGTTCCATACTTCCAAAAGGAGCGCGATGAATCATAACTGGTCTGTGTAGCTCATTGTCACTGCCTTTATAGGTAAGTTCAAAACGTTCTGGTAAATTGTAATCTACTTGAATTGTGCCTAATTGCCATTGTCTTCCTAAGGCATCTTTTACCATAAAATCTAGTTTTGGGCCATAAAAGGCAGCTTCTCCACTTACTATATTATAATCAATACCTTTGTCTTCGACAGCATTAATTATAGCTTGTTCTGCCTTTTCCCAATTTTCAATGCTTCCAATATATTTATCAGGATTATCTAAATCGCGAATAGAAACTTGTGTCGTAAAGTTTTCAAAACCAAGAGACCCAAATACATATAATACTAAATCTATTACATTTTTAAATTCAGCATCCAATTGGTCAGGCGTACAAAATATATGAGCATCATCTTGAGTAAAGCCTCTTACTCTGGTTAAACCATGAAGTTCTCCGCTTTGTTCATAACGATACACGGTTCCAAATTCAGCATAACGTTTGGGTAGCTCTTTATAACTAAATGGTTTTACCTTATATATTTCACAGTGATGAGGACAATTCATAGGTTTAAGTAAAAACTCTTCGTCTTCCTTGGGCGTTTTAATTGGTTGAAAGCTATCTTCTCCATATTTTGCATAATGACCAGAAGTAACATATAATTCTTTTTGCCCAATATGTGGAGTAATAACCATTTGGTAGCCAGTCTTTTGCTGTGCTTTTTTAAGAAAATCTTCCAATCGCGATCGCAATGCAGTGCCTTTTGGTAACCAAAGTGGTAACCCTTGGCCAACTTTTTGAGAGAAAGCGAATAATTCTAATTGCTTCCCTAATTTCCTGTGATCACGTTTTTTTGCTTCTTCTAGTAACTCTAAGTATTCCTTCAACTCTTTTTGCTTTGGAAATGAAATACCATAGACGCGCGTTAATTGCTTATTATTTTCATCACCTCTCCAATAAGCACCAGCAACACTTAATACTTTAACAGCTTTTACAATCCCAGTGTTTGGAATGTGTCCGCCACGGCATAAATCAGTAAATGTAGAGTGATCGCAAAAAGTAATTTCACCATCCTCGAGGTTTTCTATAAGCTCTACTTTATATTCATTATTTTGCCCTTTATATAGTGTAAGTGCATCCGCTTTAGAAACAGATTTCATTTTAAACTCGTGTTTACCACGAGCAATGTTTAGCATTTTATCTTCTATGGTTTTAAAATCTTTATCCGAAATCGAATTGCCTCCAAGATCTACGTCATAGTAAAATCCATTTTCAATAGCAGGACCAATTGATAGCTTAACACCTGGATATAATTCTTCTAAGGCTTGAGCTAAAATATGAGATGAAGAATGCCAGAATGCTTTTTTGCCTTCTGCATCTTTCCAAGTAAATAATATCAGATTACCATCGGTTGTTAAAGGGGTCGATGTTTCTATAATTACATCATTAAATTTTGCTGAAATAACATTTCTAGCAAAACCTTCACTAATATCTTTTGCAACATCCATAGCAGTAACTGCATTGTTATATGTTTTAATACTGCCGTCTGGTAAAGTAATCTTAATCATAATACCTAAAAAAATTAAGTTGCAAAGATAATGGTATAATAAATCACATACAATATATATATGAGTATATTTTTTATAGATAAAATATGAATAGATGGGATTTATTAATTATGTATGATTTAGTGTTATATAAATTAATTACCCAACACTCCATACCGAGATTTTGCGATACGATTTGGGTTGGTATGGGATTTCT
>CAZQBE010000114.1:0-7294 GCA_964591595.1 uncultured Flavobacteriaceae bacterium | reverse complement strand
GCCTATAGAGATTATAGCTTGAACTGTACCATTAACTGTAGGTGCAAATCTTGCAACAAATGTTAGAGTACCACTTGGAGATATGGTTGTACCTGTAGGTTGGGTAAGTATTGAAAAAGCAGCATCTCCTGTAATATTAACTATAGGTGTTCCTGTTAAATTTAGCGTGGTTGTACCTGTATTTTGAATAGTAAAAGTATGGTCTAATGTACTTGCAATAACTAAGGAACCGTAATCGGTATCATCAGTTACAGAAGGGGTTGTATCACCATCAACAATGGTAGTAGCATTCCCTTGAATGTTTATTTCCGGACCAGATGTTGTTGCTGTTAACGAAATATCATCAATAGCCATATCACTTCTATAATTAGAACCAGTAACACCTCTGAATCGTATGGTTATGGTTTGTCCAATATAAGGTGTTAAATCTATGTTTGTTAGATTCCAAGGGGCGCCATTACTAGTTTGTACTTGTCCTGTTTGAGACCATAATAATGTTGGGAAAGTTAATCCGTTATCCGTGCTCAGTTCAACATTTAAGGTTCCCATGTCGATACCAAACATATGATAGTAAAATGAAAATTGCGCAGCTGTCGCGCTTGTTAGATCAAAGCATGGACTTTTTAAATTAAAGGTATAATTGAAATTTGGACTACTACTTTCAGTAAATAAGTAATATAATCCTCCATTTGCAATTGATGGTCCAGTTGACCCAGATGGGGTACCACCAGTTTGTCGTGTCCAATCAGCATTATCGGTAGTATCTTGAGTCCATGCACCAATTCCAGTTTCAAAATCTTCAGAATATGGAAAAGTTGATACAGTTGAGCTACATGTACCAGAACATCCACCTGAAACATTAAAAAATACTGTAGTACCCGTTGAGTTAGTACCTGCTCCTGAATTTGTTAAAACGGTTGTTCCTCCAGATGTAACAGTTATATTAGATGCGCCACCATTCCAGCCATCACCATACGTGTCATACATAATTATATAATAGTTGGCTGCGTCATTCAGACATCCTAGACTAACTGTTGTTGAGTAACTGTTATTACAACATCCTGTGTATCCATTATCAATTGTAGATATTAGTGCACCAGATGGATTATAAACTTCCACTCTGTTTTCAGAAGACCAATTTGGCCAATTTACTGTAACATCTACATAGGATGTTTGAGAAAATGTTTGTAATGATATCGATAAAAAAAGAATAGATACAACTATCCTAATTGGGGCGTAGAATTTATTCATAGGTATTAATAACAATTGACGAGGCAATGATACAATCAATTTCTATGAAACGCAAAAAAAATCGATGAAATGCACAATAAATTTATAACACATTATAAATCAGATAAATAAAAAAGGGCTAGTTTTTTATAAAACTAGCCCTTTTTATCTTTAATTAGCTTAAATTTATTCTTTTAAAACCTTTTTTACGGTTTCTAATCCACTAATTTTATCTGTAATCTTTAGTAGATAAGTTCCCGTTGATAATTTCTGTAAATCAGATATTATTAAATTATCATAACTAGTATATAGTGTGTTAATATTAATAATTCTTCCTCTTATATCATAAAGGGTTAGTTCAATATTATTACTATTAATATTTGAAGGTAATTTAACTTCTATTGAGTTATTAAATGGATTGGGATAGATACTAGCCTCATTTAAAATATTATCTGTAAGACCTAGAGTCCCCTGTACTGTAACAACAACTTCTTTTCTTGGGCTTTTTAAGTCTTGAATATTCCAATCATAAAAGAAGTAATAGAAACTTGTTCCTGCATTACTATTTTTAATGCTAATACTTCCATTAGTATACGGATAGCTTACTCCAGCGTTATTTCTATGAAGATTGAAACCACCAGACATTTCAACACTAGCTAATCTCATATCAGTTCCAACAGGAATGATAAAATCTAAATTCACTTGTTGTATACCAGCTGACTCAACTAAAATAACTCTAGAATCAAGCATATTACCTGAACTATCTTGTAATTGTATTTCTATTTCTCCTGCTTGTTGAGCATTAATTGTTACTGTCTTTAGTTTAACAGACTCCGTACAATCAAAAACTAAATAGCGATTTGTTTCTCCTCCAGCAAAAAAGCCACCATTGGCACTACTATCTGTAGAACCAACATTAGCTTTTGCAATAACATCTTCAACAAAATAAGATGTGTCAGCTGTTAAAACTGGGGTGGTAAAATTAGATCCTGTGAATAGAGGTGAAGTATCATTAATATTTTGATACCAATTTATTGTACCAGAACCCGTTGCAATTAATGAAGCGGTTTCTCCTGAATTTATGGTAATATTACTAGAAGTAGGTTTTAGCGCTGTTGCAACCAGAGTCACATTTTGAATTGTTTTTGTATTATTAGTTACTGTAACACTAATAGTTTGCGATATGTAACCAGGAGCCTCATAAGTAACACTATACGTTCCTGCTTCAAGAAGTTTATAATAATCTCCTAAATCGCTGTTAGAGGTTACCCAAGAATTATTAGCATCGCGAGCAATTGAAACTTTAGCTACTACTGGGTTTCCTGACTCATCAGAAATAATCCCTTGAAAGCCATAGTTAGCTTGTTTCATATAATCCAATAAAGCTTGTTTATTATAGTTCCACAGGTTAGGTAATTGATTTCCTGAAATCCATTTAACATCTGATAGCTCTATAGTTACTTCTTTGGCATGTCGGTAAAAGTTCATATAGTCTTGTCTACCACCATAAACTACATACCAAGCGGCACCATTTGTAACACCTGGACTTGGAAAAGTTCCGGAGTCTTCGTCTATAGTCATATATGTTGGATCTCCTGGACTATTAGTTTGTGCGTTTGTAGCAAATTCGACTGAAATATTCTCATAAAAATTTTGATCAGCATGCAGTGAATATGTATTATCATATGCATAATTTACAAGTTCAGTACCACCATGAAAATTGGCTGCTAAAACTATATTCTTAGATTCTTCAAATTTCATAAATGCTTGAGTTTCATTCTCATAAACACCTCCAGTACTACTAAAATGTAATCTACTTGTATTTGCAGAATTTCCGTTTATCCGTCCGGTGTTTTGGTTGTCTGGATAGTTTCTGTTTAAATCTTGACCATTAGCATTAGCTCTAACGGGGTTAGTAATTATGTTATTTCCAGCGGCTCTATAACTTCCATCAGGATTGGCATTTGGGTTAATATAAATTTCAGTAGAATTTACAAGGTTAGTTACTTCTGAATCTGTTCCGTAATTGGTTAAAAGATAATCAATCAAACGAATCATTAGTGGAAATCCAGCCAACTCATCACCATGCATCGTAGAGCTGTACAAAAACTCTGGTTCAGCTTCATTAGTTGATACGTTATCAGATATTTTTAATACCCATAGGTCTCTACCATTTTGAGTTGTTCCTATACTTTGTAATGAACACAGTGTTGGATATGTCAATGCAAAGTACTGCATTTTTGCAGTATATTCTGAGTGAGTTGGATATGCATCCCAACTAGTATCCCAAGCAGCAATAGCATTGCTTTGATTATTGGAAGAGAATTCATTATCGCTTTGGCTTACAGTATATGGTAAACCATAACTTAAAAACTTTTTAAAAGTTTCGGAATTTGCATAAGCTTCAATTTCTAAAGTTTCTCTGTTAACTTTGTGACCAATAGAAAGGAAGCTTGAAATTTCTTTAAATTGTTCTTCGTTGTTTGCAGTAAATACAAAACATACTTCACCTTTGGTTTGTAAGTATGTTTCCGCTTTTTGTCTGTTTAAATCTTGCCCAAATACATTTGTAAATATAAATAATAGCAATAGACACGATAGGGTAATTTTTTTCATCAGATTTGGGGTTTAATGAATTTTATGAGTGCAAAGATATTAAATAATCTATAAAATGCAAATAAATCCGATGAAATGCATTATTGTTTTTAGATAAAAATTTTAAACTTTTGATAATTAGACAATTATAATGTTTCAGTAAAATTCTGATGATAATGGTAAGATTTACTTGAAGAGTGAAAATGAAGAATCAATTGTAATTATTTTCGAAAAAATAATAAAAATAAAAAGCGATTTAGAAATTTCTAAATCGCTTTTTTTGTAGCGAGACCGAGATTTGAACTCGGGACCTCCGGGTTATGAATCCGACGCTCTAACCAACTGAGCTATCTCGCCATCTTATTGCGGCTGCAAATATAAAAACAAAATTAGTGAGAGCAAATATTACTCTAATAAAATATTTTTAAATTTAGTTTTAAAACTAGACAATTAATGTATATATTGACCATCTAATTTATTTAGAGTTTATGGACGATAAAATGAAATTTGAACTTGAATTCCCTATTCATGCTTCACCGCAATTATTATTTCAATATATATCTACACCGTCGGGTTTATCAGAGTGGTTTGCCGATAATGTAAATTCACGTGGTGAGTTATTTACATTTATTTGGGACGATAGTGAAGAGGAAGCTAAATTATTAAGTAAAAAAAGTGGAGAACGTGTTAAATTTAAATGGTTAAATGGAGATGATGACTCTAATACATATTTTGAAATTAGAATTCAGGTAGACGATATTACTAAAGATGTGTCTTTAATGATTACAGATTTTGCCCAAGATGATGAAATTGAGGAAACCAAAATGTTGTGGGAAAATCAAATTTCAGATTTAAAGCAGGTTTTAGGCTCAGCTTAGGTAATTTCTTAATTTAAATTATATTTGTCCCGATTTTATTCGGGATTTTTTATGGTTAATTTTAATGGACATATTTTAAAAAAGGAAGACACTTCACTATCTATTTATAATAGAGGTTTTGTTTATGGAGACGCTGTTTTTGAAACTATAAAGATTTCTCATAATAAGGTATTGTTTTGGGAAGACCATTATTTTAGATTAATGGCCTCTATGCGTATTCTACGTATGGAAATCCCTATGCATTTTACCTTAGAATTTCTGGAGACAGAATTACTAAAACTTATTGATGCAAATAATCAATCACAATTCACTGTTCGTGCAAAATTGATGGTTTGGCGTAAAGAAGGTGGCTTATTTAACCCTATTACTAATGATGTAGACTATTTAATTTCTACTAAGATTTTAGATACCGATTTTTATGTATATAATGATTTGGAATATAAAGTAGATCTTTTTAAAGAATATTATATAACACCAAGTTTATTATCAACGTTAAAGAGCAACAATAGGCTTATTAATGTAGTTGGAAGCATATATACCAAAGAGAATAATTTGAATAATTGTTTGATTTTAAACACGAATAAAAGTGTAGTTGAAGCGTTAAATGCTAACATTTTTTTGGTTAAAGGGACTACCATAAAAACGATTCCTCTTAATGATGGTTGCATAAAGGGAGTTATGCGAAAACAAATTATTGATATTATTAAATTAATGCCTGAGTTTTCGTTTAAAGAAGTATCTATTTCACCTTTTGAACTTCAAAAAGCAGATGAATTATTTTTAACTAATGCCATTATAGGAATACAACCAATTTCACATTATAGAAAGAAAGTGTTTGCCAAGGAGGTATCTAAAAACCTTTTAGCAAAATTAAATGTAAAAGTAAGATTGACTTAATTATATGAAGGGTCATCTGGGGCATTAGACCAGATGCTATATTCACCACCTAATTCTAACATTTTTTCTTTCCAAAATGTAATGTCACTCTTTTCTATGATAGATTCAGCATAGATATTTTTGGTAACAATCCAAGTATTAGAGATTAATTCGCTATTAAGCTGATCAGCTTCCCAACCAGTATACCCTAGAAAGAAGCGGATATCATTATTATTTAGCTTTCCTTCATTAATTAATTCTTTAACGGTATTAAAGTCTCCACCCCAAAATATGCCATGAGAAATTTCGATACTATTTGGGATTGACTCAGGTATTTTATGAATGAAATAAAGATTATCCTGTTCTACAGGACCACCATTATAAATTTTTAGAGAGGCATCAATTTCAGGAATTAAGTCACTAATAGTATAATCAAGGGGTTTGTTTAAAATAAATCCTATAGAGCCTTCTTCATTATGGTCGGCAAGTAAAATCACAGACCTATTGAAGGAGAGGTCTCCTAGTATTGAAGGTTCTGCAATGAGCAAATGACCTTTTTCGGGATGTAGATTAACCATAATCTCTTATTTTACACTCTTAAATCTAACACATATTTGTTTAAAAAACAAAACTTATTGTAGTAATACATAAAAAAAGACTCACTATAAGCGAGTCTTTATAAAATACATTGATGTATAATTTTAGTTTACAGCACTGCTTAAATCTGATCCAGATTTAAACTTCACTACATTTTTAGCTTTAATTCTTATAGTTGCTCCTGTTTGAGGGTTTCTACCATCTCTTGCAGCTCTTCTAGAAACTGACCAAGATCCAAAACCTACTAAAGAAACTCTTTTTCCTTTTTGTAATGCTCCTTCAATGTCAATTAATAAACCATCTAATGCTTTCTTAGCAGCAGCTTTAGTAATACCAGCATTTTCTGCCATCCCATTGATTAAATCTGTTTTGTTCATAAAATTAAATTTTTAAATTGTTATTATTTAGGATTACAGTTTTGTTAAATCCTTATACAAAATTATACGTAAAATCCATTCACGCAAGTAATAGCAAGGGAAATACGCTTTTTTGTTGATAACTTGAGGCAATTGTTAATAAAGGGTATTGGTTTTTAATAATAATTAAAACACCAGCATTGATAGGGGTTTAAAGCATTTTAGCGTTTGCATTAAAAGTATAACCGTTTAAAAGCGATTTTATATCCATTTTTCGTTTTCCAGGAAGCTTAATTTCTTTTAAAAATATAAAGCCTTTTGTAACTACTACCTTTATATCTTCTTTAGTTGTTATTATTTGTCCAACCTCCAAATTATGTGCGGCTTTATGCTTTTCAACATGATATACTTTTACATTTAATTCCTCACCGTTGTTTTTTAATAAGCACCAAGCTGCTGGATACGGATTTAGACCTCTTACCTTATTGTAAATATTGTCCATGGAATCGTTCCAATTTATAAAACAGTTTTCTTTATTGAGTTTGTTTGCCGTTTTTATATTAATATTTTTGGGTTGTGGTATTGTTTTTACAGTGCCTTGCTCAATAAGTTGTACAGTTTCAATAACCAAACCGCTTCCTAAATGCATGAGTTTGTCATGTAATTCACCAACAGTTTCGTCGGGTAAAATTGTTTGTTCTTTTTGAAGAATTATGGCACCAGTATCTATTTTTTCATCAATAAAAAAAATTGACACACCCG
>CAZQBE010000113.1:0-7353 GCA_964591595.1 uncultured Flavobacteriaceae bacterium | reverse complement strand
TTATTCATAGGCTCATCAAGTGCATTAGCTATTTCCTGATAGCTTAATTCTTGAAAGTATCTTAAGTTTATCACTTCTTGATAATGAGGTTTTAATTTTTTAATATCTCTTAAAAGTTTTGCTAGATTTTGTTCAGTAATAATTTTATCGGCTGGAGAAGGAGACTCGTCTAATACTTGGTAAATGGTATCACTTTCATCAGTAGAAATACTTTGGGATATAATTTTTTTTTCCTTACGTATTAAGTCTATATGTATATTTTTTGAGATGGTAATTAACCACGTTTTAAATTTATAGTCATCTTTAAAAGTTGCAATTTTATCAAATGCTTTGGAAAATGTTTGGATAGTAATATCTTCAGCATCATTCTCATTGTTAATGCGTTTTAATTGAAAACCATAAACATCGTCCCAAAACACATCTAATAAATAATTAAACGCTTTTTGGTCATTTTGTTTGGCTTTGTTTATAGCTTCTTTTATCTCCAATGATTTGGCTTTGACACAAGATTAGAGATAAAGATAACCAATTGTGAGAAAACTAAAAATAAATCTAAAAAAGGGAGGATAAAAATGTTGTCAAGTTCATCTAACTTTTTAGCTGAAAATCCTACGCTAACATATTGAATAAGAATTCGTAATATAAAAAGGGAAATAACAATTTTCCAATGAAATAAAAATGAAATTAAAATAATACTTAAACACCAAAACATAAACTGAGATAGAAAAAAAAGGGTTAATAAAAATTTGTGTTTAAGTTTATAGTGTTTTGCAGTGGAAACATGCCGCTTTTTTTGATTAAACCAAGATTTAAATGATGTTTCGGGTAGTGATTCAGTAACGCTATTTTTTGTAAAGCAAATAGCAGTGTTTTTAGAGTTGGCTACTTGGTTAACAAATAAATCGTCATCGCCTGAACGAATGTTCATATGATTCATAAAACCACTTGCATTAAAAAATGTTTCTTTTCGATAGGCTAAATTCCTGCCAACGCCCATGTATGGGATTCCTATTTTGGCATAAGAAAAATATTGAATTGCTGTCATTAGCGTTTCAAATCTAATTACAGTATTAATCAAACTGTACCTTTGTTTTTTATATGCACCGTAGCCTAACACTAAAGTTTTAGATTTAGTAAAACAACTGCTCATTTCTTTAATCCAATATTTTGAAAGTGGTTTACAATCGGCGTCAGTAAATAATAAAAAATTATGTGAAGCTGCTTTAATACCAAGTGTTAGTGCATACTTTTTGCTTCCCCAAAAAGCTTCAATAGGTTTTACATCAACAATTTTTATGTTGTCATGTTTAGCCATAAAAGATTTCATGACCTCTAAAGTATTATCATTTGAAACGTCATTAATTAAAATTACTTCAAAATCAGGATACTTTTGTTCTAAAATATATGGAAGGAATTGTTCTAAATTTTCTGCTTCATTTTTGGCACAAATGAGGATTGAAATTGAAATCTTCTTCTTGGCATTTTTTTTAGATTTAGAAAAAGCAAAATTTAAAAAAATAATTCCGTAATATACAAGTTGAATACAGACTGCAATGATAAATGTGTAAAATAAGATATCTAACACAATCATTGTTTAATTAAGAATGTTGTGGTTCATCACAGTTTTTAAATTGGTCTGGTGTTTTACCACAAAAACCACAAGCTTCTCCATCAGTATTTAATGCAGGATTTTGACTTGCACAAGTTCCAGCAAATTTACCATCTTTTTTCGCCCAAAGTTTAATGGCTATACCAGCTATGGCTAAACCTAATAGAACTAATGTAATTAAAAGTAGTTTCATGTGAAAATGATTTGTGTAAAGATAAGATTTTATACTTAAAATGTATAAAATAGATCCAATCAAATGCTTAATAATTTATAATTATTATAATCAAAAAATCACAGTATTTTGCTGTGATTTTATTTATATCTTAACAAAAATAGTATGTGCTAGTTGTCTTTTTTTAAAGGTATTTCAGCAACTGAGTTTTCAAGAGAAGCATTTTTATTACCGCCTTTTGGCTCGATAGTAATGTTTAAACTTAATGCATCTTCAATATATGGGACAGATTTTAATTTTTGGTCTGACATATCAAGAATACCTAAGTTTACCATTTTGCCTTGCAATTGCGCCCACATTTGGTAACATTGTTCTTCAGAAAGTTCAGGTAAAGAAACCACATCAATCAATGACGACTTTTCTATAGGATTAATATAGGCTACAGTTTTTAAGTCTTTAGCTCTCTCGTTACCACGCAATACGTATTTTTCTGTTTCGGGATTATTAAGCCTCATAAACTGTCGCATTACATCATCAAGCTTGTTATTATTATTGTTAATGTCATCTCTCAAATCAAAAATTTCATCAGCAATGGTATTGTTTTCATTTAAAAGTTTCTGATTTTGATTGTAAAACAAATATGATGTACCTGCAAAAACAAGCGCAGCTATACTTGCAGCAATGCTAAGCCAAAAAGGTGTTTTTCGTGTTGGGTGAAGTTGCACAACGGGTTTGTCATCAATAGCATCCATAATTACATCTAAGGTATATGAAGGTGGTGTTATGGCTTGCGTTTTCGAAACCAACTCAAGATGATCCTGTAATATATTGTACTCTTCTTTTACTTCTGGATATTTAGCAATAAACGATTCTACTTCTACAGTTTCTGAGGCTGTTGTAGCTCCTATTAAGTACTTATCTAGTAAACCAGATTCTAAAAATGATTGTACATTATTCTTCATGACTGTACGTTTTAAGGATTATAGATTTTTTTTAATTCCCGTAATCCAATTTTTAATCTAGATTTAATTGTACCAAGCGGAATGTCTAATTCATCACTAGCTTCTTGCTGTGTCATACCTTCAAAAAATAAAGCTTTTAACACAGTTTGATACTTTAAATCTAGAGTGGCAACATGCTTTTGTAAATCAATGGTGTCTTGATTTAGACCAGATGTTGATAATTTATATACGTTAGTATCGGCAATTTGGACTTCTTTTTCAAATTTAATATTATGACTTCTTAGTTTATCAATCGCTGTGTTTCTTGCAATTCGATACAACCAAGTGAATAATTTTGCTTTACTTGGGTCATACTTTTTAGAATAACGCCATATTTTTATAAAACTTTCTTGAAGTGCATCTTGTGCCATAGCCTCATCATGAGTTATCTTTGAAATTACCCCTAAAAGTGAATGGGAGTAATTCTCATAAATTAGCGGAATAGCTCGTTTATCACCTTCCTGTAACAGATTAACTATATGTTGCTCTAATTTTGAAACCAAGATTGAAATGTAAAATTAATATATAAATAAAGCCAATTATTTTAAAGACAGAGCTATAAAATTAATAAAAACAAGACAACAATCGTACCAGTACTATTAATTTTTAAGATATTGAATTTTAAAAATGTTTTATTTAGTAACGCTAAAAAATATTAAATAATATTTACTTCGACTTCTAAAGTGATATTAAAAAGGCGTTTGATTGTTAATTGAATGAGTTTTGAGAGCTTAAAAATATCTTCGCCTTTGGCACCTCCATGGTTTACCAATACCAAAGCTTGATTTTTATGTACGCCGTAATTGCCAAACTGTTTTCCTTTAAAACCGGATTGTTCAATAAGCCAACCTGCAGGGATTTTTACTTCAGTATCTGATATTATATAACTTGGCATCTCAGGAAAGTTAACCTTTAATTCTTTAAATTGAGTTTTAGAAACAATTGGATTTTTAAAAAAACTGCCACTATTACCTATATCTTTTGGGTTTGGTATTTTACTTTCTCTAATGTTAATTACAGCTGTAGAGATATCTTGAATACTAGGATTTTGAACATTTAATCTATTTAGTTCTGAAGTAATTGCACCATAATCTGTTTTTAAAACATGATTAGTTGTTGAAAGGGTTAAAGTAACATTTAAAATTATGTATTTACCTTTTAAATCTTGTTTGAAAATAGAATTTCTATAATCAAAATGACAATCTACTTTATTAAACGTTCTGATACTTTGTGATTCAATATGTAATGCTTCGCAAGATTCAAAAATATCTTTCAGCTCTACGCCATAAGCTCCAATATTTTGTATAGGAGCTGTACCTACATTACCTGGGATTAAGGAAAGGTTTTCTATACCCCCAAAATCATGTTGTAAACACCATAAAACAAAACTGTGCCAGTTCTCTCCAGCATTAGCTTTGACTTTCACTTCAGAATTAGTCTTAGAAACAATTTCAATGCCTTGTAAATCTAAATGTATAACAAGTGCATTAATATCCTTAGTAAGTAGCATGTTACTACCACCACCTAAAATAAGTTTTTCAGAATAGGTTTTTAATTCTAAAACAGATTTTAATTCTTCAACACTTTGAACCGAAACAAAATGCTTAGCAATAGCATCTATTCCAAATGTATTATAGGGTTTTAAGGGGATGTTACTTAAAATAGTCATTAGCCATTGTACTGCTTTAATGCAGCTTTTAAAATATTAACGGAAGCAATTAAGTCTTCTTTTTTAAGTACGTATGCAATTCTTACTTGGTTTAAACCTAATCCTTTTGTAGAGTAAAATCCAGCTGCAGGTGCCACCATAATGGTTTCTCCATTAAGTTCAAATTTTTCTAGCATCCATTGTGCAAAATCATCGGCATTATCCACAGGCAATTCAGCAATGCAATAAAAAGCACCTTTTGGTTTTCCTACTTTTACGCCTTCAATTTTTTGTAATTCTTCAATAAGGGTATTACGTCTAGAAACATATTCATTAATAACATCATCAAAGTAACTCTGTGGTGTTTCTAAAGCGGCTTCACTTGCTATTTGCGCATAGGTTGGTGGGGATAATCGTGCTTGTGCAAATTTTAAGGCAGTATCAATAACTGCACTATTTTTTGAAACTATGCAACCAATTCTTGCGCCACACATACTATATCTTTTAGAAACAGAGTCAATCATAATAGCATAATCTTCTAAACCTTCTTCTTGCATAACAGAATAATGTTCACTACCATCATAAGCAAATTCACGATACACTTCATCGGCTATTAAAAACAACTCATGAGCTTTAACAATTTTTGCTAATTTTTTTATTTCCTCTTTGCTATAAAGATATCCTGTAGGATTTCCAGGATTACAAATAAGAATTGCTTTTGTTTTTGGTGTAATCAATTTTTCAAAAGCTTCAATAGGAGGCAAGGCAAAATTATCTTCAATTTTAGAAATTACAGGAATAACATTTACGCCTGAAGCGATAGAAAACCCATTATAATTTGCATAAAATGGTTCTGGAATAATTACCTCATCGCCTACATCCATAATGCTTCCAAACGTGAACAGTAAAGCTTCACTACCACCAGTTGTAACAACGATTTGGTTGGCATTAACTGAAATATCATTTTTTGAGTAATAATCAGCAATCTTAGTTCTATATTCTTCTGAGCCTTCAGAGCGGCTATAAGCAACTACCTCTAAAGTATTATTTTTTACTGCATCTAGGGCTACCTGTGGTGTTTTAATGTCAGGTTGACCTATATTTAGGTGAAATACTTTTGTGCCTCGTTTTTTTGCATCTTCGGCAAAAGGAACCAATTTTCGTATTGGTGATTGAGGCATTGATTGTCCTTTATTAGATATTTTTGGCATTCTGCAGGTTTTTAATTGTGCCACAAAGTTGCAAAATATATCTTAAAGTTTCTTTAAAATAAAGACCTTTATAAATTATTTCTTTAAAAGATTTGTAAATTGAAGAAGGTGCCGTTTTTTACAAAAAAGTTTCATGAAAAAGATTTTTATATGTTCCCTATTTCTTTTAAGTTTCTGCTTATCGTCTTTAGCACAGGGGAAGTTTGTTTTGCAAAGAAGTACTCGTGATAAAATTAATTTTAAGTTAATACATAATTTAATAGTTATTCCAGTAGAAATTAATGGGGTAGTACTTTCTTTTTTATTAGATACAGGCGTGAGTAAACCCATAATTTTCAATTTTTTAAATCTTACTGAAGAACTTCAGATTAACCAAACAGAACGTATTTTTTTACGAGGATTAGGAGAAGGTAAATCTGTAGAAGCTCTTAAATCAAAAAATAATATTTTTAGAATAGGAAAGGCCATTAGTTTTAGCCAAGATTTATATGCTATTTTCGATCCAGCATTAAATTTTGCACCTAAATTGGGAGTCCCTGTTCATGGCATAATAGGTTATGATTTATTTAAAGATTTCATCGTAGAAATTAATTATTCTCAAAAATTCATGAGATTATACGATCCCGTAAGTTATAAGGAAAGAAAGTGTAAAAAGTGTAAGTCTTTCGGGTTAAACTTTTTTAATAATAAACCTTATATTGATGTCGATCTTATGATTAATAATATAGATATTCCGGTAAAATTATTGATTGATACTGGTGGGAGTGATGCATTGTGGTTGTTTGAAGATGATTCAAAGCATATTTCTATACCTAAAAAGTATTTTGTAGATTTTCTGGGAAGGGGGTTAAGTGGCAATGTTTATGGTAAGCGAACTACAATTGATGAAATTTCATTTAGTGATTTTAAACTTAAAAAAGTTAATGCTGCTTTTCCTGATTCTACATCAATTGCTTTTGCTAGAAAATTTAAAGAAAGAAATGGGAGTATGGGAGGAGAAATATTAAAACGATTTAATATTATTTTCGATTACCCAAATAATAGAATTACTTTAAAAAAGAATCATCATTTTAGTAATCCATTTTATTATAATAAGAGCGGTATTGTTTTAGAACATAACGGAGTTAGAGTTGTTAAGGAAATTGATAGAAGTATTGAGATAACAACGTTTAATAATGAAAATGAATCTGTTACTAGAATACCAATGGTGGTTTCTGGTTCTTATAAATATGTATTAGCACCAGCATTTACCATTGTTGAGTTACGAAAAGATTCACCTGCTAAAATAGCTGGTCTTCAACTTGGAGATGTTATTCTTAGTATCAATAACAAACAAGCACATGCTTACTCGTTACAAGAAATAATCCAATTATTTTATGGAGACGATGGTGACAGGATTAAATTACTTATAGATAGAAAAGGTGTACAAATGAGATTTCAATTTCAA
This sequence comes from uncultured Flavobacteriaceae bacterium, assembly GCA_964591595.1. Taxonomy (GTDB): domain Bacteria; phylum Bacteroidota; class Bacteroidia; order Flavobacteriales; family Flavobacteriaceae; genus JAADHG01. Next base: position 265 of record CAZQBE010000113.1, on the reverse strand, counting down.
TTAAAAAGCTTACTATAACAAAAATCCCCCTAAAAAGGAGGATTTAATCTATCTTTTTTTATACAATAATTATTTTTGCTCTAATACACTCTTCTTTTTCTTTTTTAAGACGCTATTTTTACTAGAATCAACTACTAATCCTTTAATTTTTAAAGCTACATTTGGGGTGTCTGCATTTGATGTTACAGTAATAGTTTTTCTAATAGGATTTACTCTATTTGTATCATACTTTACTTTTATTTCTCCAGATTTACCAGGCATGATA
>CAZQBE010000112.1:0-7405 GCA_964591595.1 uncultured Flavobacteriaceae bacterium | reverse complement strand
CAAAATTCCTCCTGTTTGTGCCATAGCTTCAACTATTAAAACACCTGGCATTACTGGAGATCCAGGAAAATGACCTTCAAAAAAAGGCTCATTCATGGTAACATTTTTTAAACCAATAACATGTGTTTTTGATAGTTCGAATATTTTATCAATCAATAAAAATGGTTGCCTATGCGGTAACATATTCATAATTTGATTAATGTCCATCAACGGCTCTTGATTCAAATCTACATATGGTACATTATTACGCTTTTCGATTTTAATAATCTTTGCCATTTTCTTAGCAAATTGTGTGTTTACAAAATGTCCCGGTTTGTTGGCTATAACTTTACCCCGTATTCGTGTGCCTATTAATGCCAAATCTCCAATTACATCTAAAAGTTTATGTCTTGCTGCTTCATTTGGATGATGCAGTGTTAGATTATCAAGAATTCCGTTAGGTTTAACTGCAATATTATCTTTTTTAAAGGCTACTTTAAGGCGCTCCATTGTTTCTGGAGATAATTCTTTGTCTACATAAACAATAGCATTATTTAAATCACCTCCCTTTATTAAACCATGCTCTAACAGCATTTCTATTTCATGTAAAAAACTAAATGTTCTAGATGCTGATATTTGGTCTTTAAAATCTGAAATATGGTTTAGGGTTGCATTTTGAGTCCCTAATACTTTCGTTCCAAAGTCAACCATAGTAGTAACTTGATATTCATTAGCTGGAATAATAGTGATTTCACTACCAGTGTCTTCATCAGTATAAGATATTACATCTTTAATTACGTATTCTTCACGATAACCATCTTGTTCAATACACCCAACAGTTTCCAACGCCTCAATAAAATACTTAGAAGATCCATCCATTATTGGAGGCTCAGAAGCGTTAAGCTCTATTATTGCATTGTCAATTTCTAAACCGACTAATGATGCTAAAACATGTTCACAAGTTTGTATAGTTACACCATTTTTTTCTAAGCAGGTTCCTCGTTGCGTATTTACAACGTAACTAACATCAGCATTTACAATAGGATTTCCTTCTAAATCTACTCTTTTAAATGAATATCCATTGTTTACTTCGGCAGGTTTAAAAGTTAAGGTTACATCTTTTCCAGTATGAAGACCGACTCCTTTAAGCGAAACCTCTTTAACTATGGTTTTTTGCTTATTCTCAGTGCAAATCATTTTTTTTTCAATTTTTTTTCAATTTCACTTATTTCTTTTACAATCTTTGGTAAGTTTTTAAAATATACATACGATTTATTATAATCGCCATAAGTTAGAGCTGGAGAACCTTGTAACACTTCATTATCCTTTACATTTCTTCCAATTCCAGATTGTGCTTGGATTTTTACATTGTTACCAATAGTTAAGTGACCAACTATTCCAACTTGCCCTCCTATTTGGCAATTCTCTCCAATTCTTGTCGATCCTGCAACACCTGTTTGTGCAGCTATAACAGTATTTTTTCCAATGTCAACGTTATGTGCAATTTGAATTTGGTTATCTAATTTAACGCCTTTTCGAATGATTGTTGATCCCAATGTCGCTCTATCAATTGTAGTAGCTGCACCAATATCTACATTATCTTCTAATATAACATTTCCAGTTTGTGGTACTTTATTGTACTCCCCTTTTTCATTGGGTGTAAATCCAAATCCGTCAGCCCCTATAATTGCTCCAGAATTGATAAAGCAATTATTTCCTATAATGCACTCTGAGTATATTTTAACTCCCGAAAAAATAACAACATTATCTCCAATAGTTACATTATCACCTATATAACTGCTTGGATAAATCTTTACATCATGACCAATAATTACATTGTCTCCTATATATGAGAACGCACCAAGATAGATATTATCGCCATACGATGCTGTTTCTGAGATGAAATTTGGTTGTTCTATACCAATTTTATTCATCTTTACTTGGTTGTAATACTCAAGTAATTTTGAAAATGCTTTATAGGCATCATTTACCTTAATTAAAGTCGTATCAATTTTGTCTTCAGTCTTAAAATCACTATTTACAATAGTAATTGAAGCTTTAGTGCTATAAATGTACTGAGTGTATTTGGGGTTTGCTAAAAAAGTCAACGACCCTTTAGTGCCCTCTTCAATTTTTGCGAGTTTAGAAACTTCAACATCTGGGTTGCCTATAATGTCTCCTTCTAATATCTCTGCTATTTGCGTTGCGGTAAATTTCATTTGTGGCAAAAGTATAAAAAATGTGCTAAAGTTTTTGTTTTGGGTAACATATATAATACTTGGTCATGGGTTTTGAAAGTACTTCTGAATTTAAAAGATCCGAAGCCTTTACGATATCGGCAATCTTGCCTGTTTTATAAAGAATATGAATGGTTTGATTTTTTAATTGATAGGCTTGGTTTGTAATATTGCCTGTAAATACAAAATATTTAGCTTCCTCTGTTGTAATTCCATATTTAGCAACCAAAGCATCTATATGTTTAGATAAACTTTTATCTTTAATTGCTTTATCTTTTAGCTTAATCTTTAATAACCCTCTGTTTATTATCATGTCACACAAATTACTCAACACAAAATCAATGTGATACTGCCAATCTTTAAGTGCTGAGATAATATCATAATCGTCTAACTGTGCAAATGTTTGTAGTGCTTCATCATCAAACTTATCTTTTGTTATATCCTTTTTTAAAAAAAATGATAATGCTTTACTTGCCTTTAATTCTTCTCCCATTTGGGTTAACGCCTTGGCACGATGTAAAGCTCTAATCATGAGCTGTTCGGCTACTAAACTCGTTTTATGCAAATAGACTTGCCAGTACATAAGACGTCTAGCTGTCAAGAATTTTTCAACAGAGAAAATTCCTTTTTCCTCTATAACCAATTCATCATCAACAACATTAAGCATAGTAATAAGACGCTCACTATTAATATTTCCTTCAGCAACACCAGTATAAAAACTATCTCGTTTTAAATAATCTGCGCGGTCCATGTCCAATTGTCCAGAAATTAATTGATACATAAACTTTCTGTGGTATTCTCCCTTAAAAATAGTAATAGCTAACGTTAAACTTGAGTTAAATTCAGTATTAAGTTTTTGCATAAATAGCAACGAAATCTCTTCATGAGAGACACTATTTACAATACTATGCTCCATTGCATGGCTAAATGGTCCATGACCAATATCATGCAAAAGTATAGCAATAAGTAACGCGTTTTCTTCATCATTAGAAATTGTAACTCCTTTAAAACGAAGTATTCGTACAGCATTTTGCATTAAGTGCATACAGCCTAAAGCATGATGAAACCGTGTATGATGTGCTCCAGGATATACTAAATACGATAACCCCATTTGTGTAATTCTTCTGAGACGCTGAAAATATTTATGTTCAATGATATCAAAAATTAACGCATTAGGTATTGTAATAAATCCGTAAATTGGGTCGTTAAATATTTTAATTTAGTTTTTAGTATTCAAGCTGTGAAAATAATTAAAATTTTACAATACAGTATATCTCTGTTTTTTTTTAAAATGGAATAAAAATATCAAGTAAAAGTAGTAAAACCATCGGAATTACTTCTTTTTAAAAATAATACATATATATGAACAATATAAATATCCTTTGGGTTGATGATGAGATTGATTTATTAAAACCACACATTCTGTTTCTTGAGAAGAAGAATTACAAAGTAACTACTTGCCAAAGTGGTACTGAAGCTATTGAAACTATTGAAAATCAAAATTTCGATATTGTTTTTTTAGATGAAAATATGCCTGGATTAACCGGTTTGGAAACGCTATCAGAAATAAAAGAGATCCGTAATAACCTTCCAGTTGTGATGATAACAAAAAGCGAAGAGGAATATATTATGGAGGAGGCTATTGGAAGCAAAATTGCCGATTACCTTATAAAACCTGTAAATCCAAATCAGATATTACTTAGTCTAAAAAAGAATCTGGATCATACGCGACTTGTTTCAGAGAAAACCGCGTCAAGTTACCAACAAGAGTTTCGAAAAATTGCTATGGATTTATCTATGGTAAACACCTATGAAGAATGGGTAGACTTATATCAAAAACTCATTTACTGGGAAATAGAACTCGAAGATATTGAAGACCATGCCATGTTCGACATTTTAGAATCTCAGAAAAATGAAGCCAATTTACAGTTTGGTAAGTTTATAGAAAAAAATTATCCCGATTGGTTTGAATCCAGAGCTGATGCTCCAATAATGTCTCATACCTTATTTAAAGAAAAGGTCGTACCAGAATTAAGTCCGAACCAACCTACTCTACTTGTTGTTATTGATAATTTACGATATGACCAATGGAAGGCGTTTGAGCCAATTATTAATAATTATTACAAAAATGAAAGCGAAACCCCATACTATAGTATTTTACCAACAGCAACACAATATGCACGAAATGCTATATTTTCTGGATTAACACCAATAGATATGGAACGTTTGCATCCTAACTATTGGAAAAATGATACTGATGAAGGCGGGAAAAATTTATTTGAACACGAATTTTTGACCGCTCAGTTAAAACGATTGGGACTAAGCCATTTAAAACACGAATATTTTAAAATTACTAATTTAAGATCTGGAAAAAAGTTAGCCGATAATTTTAAATCAAAAAAGAATAATGACCTAACTGTTATTGTTTACAATTTTGTGGACATGTTATCGCATGCGAAAACGGAAATGGACGTTGTAAAAGAACTCGCCTCTGATGACAAGGCATATAGATCGTTAACCGTTAGTTGGTTTAAGAACTCTCCACTTTTAGATATTATACAGCAAGCACAGCAGCTAGGCTTTAAATTAATATTAACCACAGACCATGGCACTATTAATGTAAAAAGCCCATCGAAAGTTGTTGGCGATAGAAATACAAGTTTAAACCTAAGGTATAAAACAGGAAGAAGCTTAACTTATAACGCTAAAGATGTGTTAGCTGCCAAAGATCCTAAAAAAATACATTTACCCTCAATAACTATGAGTAGTTCATATATTTTTGCAAAAGGGGATTTGTTTTTTGCCTATCCTAATAATTACAACCATTATGTTAGCTATTTTCGAAATACATATCAACATGGAGGTGTATCTTTAGAAGAAGTAATTATTCCTTTTGTAGTACTCAACCCTAAGTAGAACACATAAGCTATATAATAAATAGTATTAAAACTTAAAGCTGTCATGCTGAGCTTGTCGAAGCATAGACTTTTAATGCCTACTTTTAATTGTAACCGCTACTATTACAGTGTATTATTTCAAGTATTATTTGTTGAATTTGTCTCTAATATATCTGCAAATTGCAAAAAACATCGATGAAATGCACTTTTTTGTTGTTTTTTTCATATATTAGCTTTATTATTGCATCACGTTATGCAAATGAAAACAGATTTTGACATCGTTACTATTGATGAAACTGCCCAAATGTTACTTAACAATGTAACCACAAAGACCATATTATTTTATGGCGATATGGGCGTTGGGAAGACCACACTTATTAAAGCTATTGTAAAAGCTTTAGGTGGAAAAGATAACGTAACAAGCCCTACGTTTTCATTAGTGAATGAATATGAAGTGACAAATGATAAAGTGTATCATTTTGATTTGTATAGAATTGAAGACGAAGTTGAAATATTTGATATTGGTATTGAAGATTATTTGTACTCTGGACATTGGGTTTTTATTGAGTGGCCAGAAATAATAGCAGAAAATCTGCCGATTACAGCAGATATTTCTTACATAAAAGTAAATAAAGACGGTTCTAGAACACTTAAAATGGGTGTTTCTAATATAGATTTAATAAAAAAGAAAAAAATAATTAGTAAAAAACAGTAAACACGCCCCAAATAAAAATCACGAAACTACGGAAAAACCGTAGCTCGTAAGCCGCATGAATAAAGGGTTTTAACATTTATTTAACATTTATATAAAGACTTGTACTTTATCTTTGTAATAGATATTAATTAATTAAATCCCTTAAATTATGAAAACTAAAAAGTATTTAATCGCAATAGCGATATTTGGAGGTGTTTTGTTTACAGCGCAAGCTACTAATCTTTTAGATTTAAATGGACAAACAACCACACAAGTTGAAAAAGCAAAAGTCAAAATTCCTGGTCAAGGTAAGTAAAAAAGACTTAATAATTGGGAGTATAATCGCTACATTTATAGCAATAACTCCATATTTATTTACATTATGGGAAGGTGTTCCAAATAAAGAAACTTGGGACACCTTTTTTGGTACTTATACTAGTGGTTATTATGAAAGTGTACAAATATTAGTTTGGACCTTATTAGGAAAAATCATTCCCCTTCTTTTATTAATTATTTGGATGTTTACTAATAAGCATTGGTGGTTTCATGTGCTTATAGTACCCATTGCTATGTATTTTTACCAAATAATTACCATTTTAAACGATGATTTAGAATTTTCTGATGAAAATCAAATTTTGTATTTACTACCAGTAATGGCTATAATAATTCCTTCTATTTATTTATTAAGAGCAAGAATGGCTGATAAAATAGATGAAGCCACTAAAACTATGGAAGAATTGGAAGAGGAACTTATGACCAAACCTAAAGGTTTATTTGGTAGGTTTTCAGATTATTTTTAGAATCGTTATTCTTCTTTAGAAATTATTTTCAATTGATATTACAAATTTATTTGTAATTTGGTTTTCAATTAACCAAACTATGAGTAAATCTGTCACTCCTTTTACAAAAGCACAATTGCTTCCTCAGGAAGAAATGCTTGAAGTATTAAAGCATAAAAGCAACTTATTTATTGGTATTCCCAAAGAAACTTCTTTTCAAGAAAGGCGCGTATGTCTTACTCCTGATGCAGTTTCAGCTTTAGTTAATAATGGGCACCGAGTTCTTTTTGAGTCTGGAGCTGGAGAAGGTGCTAATTTTCAAGATAAGAATTATAGTGAAGCCGGCGCAGAAATCACAAAAGATACAGCAAAGGTATTTTCATGTCCAATACTTCTTAAAGTTGAACCACCATCACTGGATGAAATAAAGCTTATCAATCCGCAAACCATATTAATCTCAGCATTACAACTAAAAACGCAATACAAAGCTTATTTTGAGGCTTTGGCTAAAAAAAGAATCACAGCATTAGCATTTGAATTTATTAGAGATGCCGATGGTGCCTATCCTGCCGTACGACAATTAAGCGAAATTGCCGGTACTGCATCGGTATTAATAGCCGCAGAATTATTGTCTAATGTTAATAGCGGTAATGGGTTGTTGTTTGGTAATATTAGTGGTGTCCCTCCTATTGAAGTTGTTATTAATCCTGAGTCTGAGAGGTTGCAAAAATTGAATCCCTTTCAAAAATGGGATGGGAATAATATAACGGGTTTGAAATTATTAATTAAAGCAAAAGGAAAATGTACAACTGACCATAT
>CAZQBE010000111.1:0-7405 GCA_964591595.1 uncultured Flavobacteriaceae bacterium | reverse complement strand
TGTTACGGTACAAATCCAGAGCATATTAAAACCATTACAGAAGTTGTTAAAAAGTATAAACCTAGAAAAATTATCATTCCTGTATAATCAGGAAACTCTTAAATGAGAAATAAATGAGAAATAAATGAGTAGAAATAATAATAAATATCTAACACTTTCTGGATTAGAACCCTTAGTTGTAACTCCAGAAAGTAACTTTATTAATATTGGCGAACGTACAAACGTTACAGGTTCTCGTAAATTTTTACGTCTTATAAAGGAAGAAAAACTTGAGGAAGCTTTAGCTGTTGCCAGACACCAAGTAGAAGGAGGCGCTCAAATTATAGATGTGAATATGGACGAAGGCATGTTGGATGGTGTTGAAGCTATGACGACGTTTTTAAATTTAATAGCTTCCGAACCTGATATTTCGCGTGTTCCAATTATGATTGATAGTTCTAAATGGAAGATTATCGAAGCGGGTTTGCAAGTTGCTCAAGGAAAGTGTGTGGTAAATTCCATTAGCTTAAAAGAAGGGGAAGCCACTTTTATACATCACGCAAAACTGGTTAAGCGTTATGGTGCTGCTATAATTGTTATGGCGTTTGATGAGGTAGGACAAGCAGATACTTATCAAAGACGTATTGATATTTGTAAGCGATCGTATGATATTTTAGTTAGCGAAGTACAGTTTCCGCCTCAAGATATTATTTTCGACCCCAATATATTTCCAGTGGCAACAGGAATGGAAGAGCATCGTAAGAATGCTTTAGATTTCTTTAATGCAACCAAATGGATTCGGGAGAATTTACCTTATGCCAACGTTTCGGGAGGCGTAAGTAATGTGTCGTTTTCGTTTAGAGGGAATAATGTGGTTCGCGAAGCCATGCATTCGGCTTTTTTATATCATGCTATAAAAAACGGAATGAATTTAGGAATTGTTAATCCTGCAATGCTAGAAATTTACGATGAAATTCCTAAGGAGTTATTAGAGTGTGTTGAAGATGTATTGTTTGATAGAAGAGATGATGCAACCGAACGTCTTTTGGATTATGCCGAAACGGTTAAAGGACAACAGAAAGAAGAAGAAAATACAATTCAGGAATGGCGTAATGATGCTTTGCAAGACCGTATTACATATGCATTAGTGAAAGGAATAGATGCTTTTATTATTGAAGATATCGAGGAAGCACGAACATCCGTTTCCAGACCAATAGAAGTCATTGAAGGACATTTAATGATTGGTATGAATGTGGTTGGTGATCTCTTTGGAAGCGGAAAAATGTTTTTACCACAAGTGGTAAAATCGGCGCGTGTAATGAAAAAAGCAGTTGCCTATTTACAACCATATATTGAAGCTGAAAAAGATGGTAAAGTAGAATTTGCAGGTAAGATTTTAATGGCTACAGTTAAAGGCGATGTACACGATATTGGTAAAAATATTGTAAGTGTGGTACTAGGTTGTAATAACTATGAGATTATAGATTTGGGTGTGATGGTACCTCTTGAAAAAATCATAGAAACAGCCAAAAAAGAACAGGTAGATGTTATTGGACTAAGTGGCTTAATAACACCTTCATTAGATGAAATGGTGTATGTATCCAAAGCAATGGAAAAACAAAATTTTAATATCCCATTAATGATTGGAGGAGCAACCACATCAAGAGCACATTCAGCAGTAAAAATTGCACCAAACTATAATCACACAGTGGTTCATGTTAATGATGCGTCGAGAGCTGTTACTGTGGTTGGGAACTTATTAAAAAAAGATAATAAAGTTTATAAAAACCAGATTAGAGAAGAGTATGAAAAATTCAGGACCCAGTTTTTAAATCGTTCCAAGAAAAAGGCATATATTTCTATTGAAGCTGCACGAAAAAACAAATTTAAAATTGATTGGAATACTACCGAAATTGTTAAACCTAAGCAATTGGGAATTCAAACCATTCAAAATTTTGATATCTCAAAACTTGAAGATTATATCGATTGGACTCCTTTTTTTAGAAGTTGGGATTTACATGGGAAATATCCAGATATTTTAAAAGATGAAGTTGTTGGAGAACAGGCCACCGAATTGTTTAAAGATGCGAAAACATTGTTAAATCGTATTTTTAAAGAGAAACTTCTTCAAGCAAAAGCTGTTTTTGGATTGTTCCCTGCAAATACAGTGAATGATGATGATATAGAGGTGACAATTGAAAATTGTCATGCTGAGCGCAGTCGAAGCATCTCAAATATTAAAGAATCAAAAAGTAGAATGCTTAAGTTTTTAACCCTTCGCCAGCAACTTAAAAAAAGAGAAGGTGCACCAAATTTCGCCTTGGCCGATTTTGTAACTCCTAAGACTTCAGGTAAACAAGATTATATAGGTTGTTTTTGTGTGTCAACAGGTTTCGGAACGCAAGAATTGGCGCAACAATTTGAAGCCAATCACGATGATTATAATGCAATAATGATAAAAGCACTGGCAGACAGATTAGCTGAAGCTTTTGCCGAGTATTTGCATAAAGAAGTGAGAACCAATCATTGGAGTTATGCTTTAAACGAGAACTTATCTAATGACGAGTTGATTAAAGAATCATACAAAGGGATTCGTCCTGCTCCTGGTTATCCAGCGTGTCCAGATCATTTGGAGAAGAAAACCATATGGAAGATTTTAAAAGTTGAGAAAGCTATTGGAGTGAAGCTTACTGAAAGCTTGGCTATGTGGCCAGCAGCGAGTGTGAGTGGGTATTATTTTGCAAATAAAGAGGCCAAATATTTTGGTTTGGGAAAGATTACGGAAGACCAATTGGTAGATTACGCAGAACGTAGGCAAATAACAAAAGAAGAAGCAAGAAAGTGGTTGAATCCAAACCTTGCAGATAATTAAAACAATAAAGTCATACAAACATTTGTGTATTGGTGGCTAAAAAAGAGATTTCTGCTTTTGCAGAAAATAAATATGAAAGTAACAGAGCATATAAAAAAAGCAAACGGAAAGACACAGTTTTCTTTCGAAATTTTACCACCTTTAAAAGGGCAACATATACAATCTATTTTTGATAGTATAGATCCATTAATGGAGTTTAATCCACCTTTTATTGATGTTACTTACCACAGAGAAGAGTATGTGTTTAAAGAGCAAGAAAATGGTTTGCTAAAAAAGCAAGTGGTAAAAAAACGACCGGGAACAGTTGGTATATGTGCAGCTATTCAAAATAAATATAAGGTAGATGCTATTCCGCATATTTTATGTGGGGGTTTTACCAAAGAAGACACCGAAAATTTCTTGATTGATTTAGATTTTTTAGGCATTCAAAATGTTATGGCATTGCGAGGAGATGCTGTCAAAAGCGAAACGTATTTTAAACCAGAAAAAGAAGGGCATTCGTTTGCGAGTGATTTGGTGTCTCAAATTGAAGACTTAAATAAAGGCATTTATTTAGATGAAGATTTACAAAATACAGCATCAACCAATTTTTGTACAGGTGTTGCTGCATATCCTGAAAAGCATATGGAAGCACCAAGTTTAGAAAGTTATATTCATTTTTTAAAAAGGAAAATTAAAAATGGGGCGACTTATATAGTGACTCAAATGTTTTTTGATAATCAGAAATATTTTGATTTTGTAGAAAAATGCCGGAAAGAAGGGATTACTGTGCCTATTATTCCAGGATTAAAGCCCATTGCTACAAAAAAGCAGTTGAATTTAATTCCACATCGTTTTCATGTAGATTTACCGGAAGCATTAATTATAGAAATTGTAAAATGTAAAGATAATACTCAGGCGCGTCAAGTAGGTATTGAGTGGTGTGTACAACAATCCAAAGAATTACAAAAAGCAGGAATTCCAGTGTTGCATTACTACTCTATGGGGAAAAGTGATAATATAAAAGCCATTGCTTCACAGTTGTTTTAATTATTCTATTACTTTTGTTATACAAGTAATTAGTTAATGAGGCCATTTTTAACCTACAGTTTTTTTGTTTTTAGTGTTCTAACTTTTGCACAAGAACAGGAAAATTCTTCCTATATAGATATTAATTATTTTAAAGGGAATATTGCGTTACACAACAATAGTATTCTTCATTTAATTACGGGTCATCCTGAAGGTGTTATTATTAGTTGGAATAAAAAAACCTTTGGAAATGAAGCTTGGGAGCAACGCTATAATTTTCCTGATTATGGGATGTCTTTTACCTATCAGAATTTAAAGAACGACATTTTAGGAAATAATTTTGGGTTGTATGCACATTATAATTTCTATTTTTTTAAGCGGCATTTAATGTTTCGTTTTGGACAGGGTTTAGCCTTCACAACAAATCCTTATGATAGGATTGATAATCCTAAAAACATTGCTTTTGGTTCTAGGTTTTTGAGTAGCACTTATGTAATGCTTAATTATAAAAAAGAACGCATTATCGATAATGTAGGAGTTCAAGCAGGCTTGTCTATAATTCATTATTCTAATGCTAATGTTAAAGCACCTAACACGAGTATAAATTCAATAACATTAAGTGCTGGTTTAACTTATAATTTATCCGATAAAGAACCAGATTATATCATTTCAAAAGGAAAAGAAAATTTCACAGAACCTATAAAGTATAATGTTGTATTTAGAAGTGGCGTTAATAGCAGTGATATCATTGGGAGTGGTCGGTTTCCATTTTATATTTTGTCGGCTTATGCAGATAAACGCATTAATCATAAAAGTGCATTTCAGTTTGGTACAGAAGTATTCTTTTCCAATTTTTTAAAAGAGTTTATTAAGTTTAATGCTGTAGCTTTTCCAGAGCGCAATGAAAGTGGTAATGCCGATTATAAACGGGTGAGTTTATTTGTTGGACATGAATTATTTATTGATAAAGTATCCATAGTAACACAGTTTGGCTATTATGTGTATTATCCTTACGATTTTGAAGGAAGAACATATATGAGAGCTGGATTAAAACGTTATTTTGGAGACAAATGGTTTGGCGCTATTACAGTAAAAGCACACGGTGCAAAAGCAGAAGCAGTTGAACTTGGTATAGGAATTAGGTTGTGATGCTTTTGTCATTCCGCACTTGATGCGGAATCCATTTATAATAGAACATAAAATTTAACAGATTCCTGCCTTCATAGGAATGATAAAAAAATGAAAAGAACTATACACAAACTATTAGTACTACTTGTTTTTGCTTGCAATAGCGAAGATGCAAATGATTGTTTCCAAACTTCGGGCTCAATTATTCAACAGGAAGTTACTATTGGCGCATTTACAAAGATTTTGGTAAATCGTGATATAGAACTCATACTAACAGAAGGTTCAGAATTTAAGGTCATCATTGAAACAGGAAAAAATTTAATGAATGATGTTAAAGCGATAGTTGTTGAAGATGTCTTGCAATTAACAGACAACAATATTTGTAACTATATTCGTGATTTTGGGATTACTAAAATATATGTTACAGCACCTAATATTAGAGAAATAAGAAGCTCGACACAATACGAGATCTCTTCTCAAGGCATCTTAAATTACAGTAACTTATCACTAATTTCAGAAGATTTTAATGCTCCAGATAGTTTTACAGTTGGCGATTTTAGATTGACAATTAATAGTACTCGACTAAGAGTTGTAGCCAATAATATTTCCTTTTTTTATATTTCAGGACAAGTTGAAAATTTAAGTATTGGCTTTTTTGCTGGTGCAAGTCGTTTTGAAGGTAGAAACCTTATTGCACAAAACGTTGATGTGTTTCATAGAAGCAGTAATGATATGGTTGTAAATCCGCAACAATCTATTACTGGAGAATTGCGAAGTACAGGAAACCTCATTGCCGTTAACCAACCACCAATTGTTACTGTAGAACAATTTTATACAGGACAGCTTATTTTTGAGGATTAACTACTAGCAGTCAACTCTCTAAACAAACTCTCTAAACTTGCATTCTTCTGGTTAAGTTGTAGGATTTTTAATCCATTGTCATGGGCGAAGTCAAATACATAAGAGCGCATATCTTCAGAGGTTGTAAACGTGATTTCATATGCAAAAGCATGAGTATTTGTAACGGTTTTAACTTTAGGTAATTGCTTTAAAAAGGCATCTTCTACACGATAATCAAACTCAACAACAACAGTTTGTTCTTTACTGTCTCTAAGTTCCTGTAGCTTTTTGTCGGCTACAATCTTGCCTTTATTTATAATAATAACACGGTCACACATGGCCTCTACTTCCTGCATAATATGTGTAGAGAGAAATACTGTTTTTTCTTTACCAATGTTTTTAATCAAAGCTCTAATATCTATCAATTGGTTTGGGTCTAAACCTGTTGTTGGTTCATCCAAAATAAGTACGTCAGGATTGTGTAATAATGCATTAGCGAGCCCTACACGTTGACGATACCCTTTAGAGAGTTGCCCAATAGTTTTGTGAGTTTCAGGAGTGAGTCCAGTAAGTTCAATTATATCGTTGATACGTGAGTTTTCAACATTATAAATACGTGCGTTAAATGCTAAATATTCCCTCACATACATATCTAAGTATAAGGGGTTGTGCTCTGGCAAATACCCAACACTTTGTTGTGCAGCTTTAGTATTAGTAGTAACATTGTATCCATTTACATAAGCGCTGCCTTCAGTCGCGTTTATGTATGTGGTTAAAATCTTCATCATTGTAGATTTACCTGCGCCATTTGGTCCAAGAAAACCAACTATTTCAGGTTTATTTACTTCAAAAGACACATTGTTTAAGGCTTTTTGGTTTCCGTAAACTTTAGTAAGCTGTTCTACTTTAATGGACATATAAAAAAGATTTGATCAAAAATAAACATTAAATAAAATAAATAAAGGATTCTCTATTAATCTTTAAAATTAAGTAAAACAGCGAAAAATAGGCATTAGTATTTTGATTTGTAAAAATATTATTTACATTAGCCTAATCATTTACAAGATGAAAACAGCAAATTTTACATATTATAATGGTTTTTATTTCTTTTATAGCAAGAGAAACGAGACGTTATGTGTGTAATTTATAAATATAAATTAAAATGTAAGTCTCGATGAAAATCGGGACTTTTTTTTATTTATGATTAAAACAGTAGCTATACAAGGTGTAAAAGGATCGTTTCATCATATTGTGTCTCAGCAATATTTTGATAAGCAAATTTTAGCCAAGGAATGTCTAACATTCGATAAGGTTGTAGATCGTTTGTTGAGTACAGAATGTGATGCGGCAATTATGGCCATAGAAAACTCTATTGCAGGCTCTATTATACCTAATTATGCCTTAATAGATAGTCATCAGCTACATATTGTTGGCGAGAAATATCTAGATATACAGCATAATTTAATGGTTTTACCTGGGCAAAATATTGAAGATATTACAGAGGTATATTCGCATCCTATGGCGTTGTTACAATGTAAAGAATTCTTTAAAAAATATCCACATATTAAATTAGTAGAA
>CAZQBE010000110.1:0-7460 GCA_964591595.1 uncultured Flavobacteriaceae bacterium | reverse complement strand
AGAGCGTCAGCCTTCCAAGCTGAATGTCGCCGGTTCGAACCCGGTCTCCCGCTCTAATTTTTCGCCGGTGTAGCTCAGGGGTAGAGCGTTTCCTTGGTAAGGAAGAGGTCACGGGTTCAAATCCCGTCATTGGCTCTTTTAAGACAGTAAAAATTGAACACTAATATTATTATATAACTAAGATTAAATTTTAAATCATGGCAAAAGAACATTTCGATCGTTCCAAACCGCACTTAAATATAGGTACAATTGGACATGTAGATCACGGTAAAACAACTTTAACAGCTGCTATTACTACAGTATTAGCAAAAGCAGGTTTATCAGAGTTGAGAAGTTTCGATTCAATCGATAACGCTCCTGAAGAAAAAGAAAGAGGTATTACAATTAATACTTCACACGTAGAGTATTCTACGGCTAACCGTCACTATGCACACGTAGATTGTCCAGGTCACGCGGATTACGTTAAGAACATGGTAACTGGTGCTGCGCAAATGGATGGTGCAATTTTAGTAGTTGCTGCTACAGATGGTCCAATGCCACAAACTCGTGAGCATATCCTATTAGGACGTCAAGTTGGTATACCTCGTATCGTAGTATTCATGAACAAAGTGGATATGGTTGATGATGAAGAGTTATTAGAATTAGTTGATATGGAAATTAGAGATTTATTAAATTTCTATGAATATGATGGTGATAATGGTCCTGTAATTGCTGGTTCAGCTTTGGGTGGATTAAACGGTGAGCAGAAGTGGGTCGATTCTATTATGGAATTGATGGAAGCTGTTGATAGCTGGATTGAATTACCTAAACGTGATGTAGATAAAGATTTCTTAATGCCAATTGAAGATGTGTTCTCTATTACTGGTCGCGGTACTGTTGCTACTGGTCGTATTGAAACAGGTGTTGCTAATACAGGTGATGCTGTTGACATTATTGGTATGGGAGCTGAAAAATTAACGTCTACTATTACTGGAGTTGAAATGTTCCGTAAAATATTAGATAGAGGTGAAGCTGGTGATAATGTAGGTATCTTATTAAGAGGTATTGAAAAAACTGATATTAAAAGAGGAATGGTAATCTGTAAACCAGGTTCTGTAACTCCTCATGCTAAGTTTAAAGCAGAAGTTTATATCCTTAAAAAAGAAGAAGGTGGACGTCATACTCCATTCCATAATAACTATCGTCCACAGTTTTACGTTCGTACAACTGACGTAACTGGTAATATTAATTTACCTGATGGCGTTGAGATGGTTATGCCTGGAGATAACTTAACAATTACTGTTGATTTACATCAAGCAATTGCAATGAGCGTTGGTTTACGTTTTGCTATTCGAGAAGGAGGTAGAACAGTTGGTGCTGGCCAAGTAACTGAGATTTTAGACTAAAATAAGTTTAATAAATATAAGTAAAGGTGTTTCGATTTTTCGGAATGCCTTGACTTATATTTACGGGTTTAGCTCAGTTGGTAGAGCACTGGTCTCCAAAACCAGGTGTCGGGAGTTCGAGTCTCTCAACCCGTGCAAATTAAATTTGAGACGTTTTGTCTCTCAATAAGTTTACACTGAGCATAGTAGAAGTGTACAATTAAATAAAACAAAAGAAGAAATGATAAATTATATAAAAGAATCTTTTGGAGAACTAAAAAACAATGTGAGTTGGACGCCTTGGGCAGAAGCACAAAGTTTAACCGTTTTGGTTGCTGTGTTTTCTATTATTTTTTCTTTAGCTATTTGGGGAGTAGATACCGTATTTAGTAAGGTTGTTGAGGCATATTTTAGTTGGATAGCATAAAACATTTGATAATGTCAGAGAATAGTGTTGAAAAAAAGTGGTATGTTGTTAGAGCTGTAAGTGGGCAGGAAAACAAAATTAAAACCTATATAGAAAATGAAATTTCTAGATTAGGCTTAGGCGATTTTGTAGATCAAGTTTTAGTACCTACTGAAAAGGTGATTCAAATTAGAAAAGGAAAAAAAATACACAAAGAAAAGGTTTACTTTCCTGGTTATATAATGATTCAAGCTAATTTAGGTGGAGAAATTCCACATGTTATTAAGTCTATAACAAATGTAATTGGCTTTTTAGGAGAAACCAAAGGCGGAGATCCGGTACCATTAAGACAATCTGAAGTAAACAGAATGTTAGGTAAGGTTGATGAATTATCTGTTGAAGCAGATGCTAATGTTGCTATTCCTTTCACAAAAGGAGAAACTGTAAAAGTTATCGATGGACCATTTAATGGATTTGATGGTACTATTGAAAATATAAATGAAGAAAAGCGTAAGCTAGAAGTAATGGTTAAAATATTTGGAAGAAAGACACCATTAGAGTTAAGCTATATGCAAGTAGAGAAAGTATAATAATTGTTACATATATATATATAGGTATATTTTTAAAGCTTCCAATTTTAAAAATATATCAAAACTAAATTATTAAAAATGGCAAAAGAGTTAAGTAAAATAGTTAAACTACAAGTAAGGGGAGGTGCAGCGAATCCATCGCCACCAGTTGGACCCGCTTTAGGTGCCGCTGGAGTTAACATCATGGAGTTCTGTAAGCAATTTAATGCAAGAACCCAAGATAAACCTGGTAAAGTATTACCAGTTGTGATTTCTGTTTACAAAGACAAATCTTTTGATTTTGTAATCAAGACACCACCTGCAGCAGTACAATTATTGGAAGCGGCCAAAACAAAAAAAGGTTCAGGAGAACCAAATAGAAAAAAAGTAGCTAAAGTTTCTTGGGATCAAATTAGAACCATAGCTGAAGATAAAATGGTAGATTTAAATGCATTTACTGTAGATTCTGCTATGAAAATGGTAGCAGGTACAGCACGTTCAATGGGAATCACTATTAGAGGAGGGCAAGCACCTAACTAGTCTAAAATTTTTTGAAATGGCAAGATTAACAAGAAAACAAAAAGAAGCAGTAACTAAAATCGATAAGAATAAATTATACAGCCTTGAAGAGGCATCGAAATTAGTGAAGGAAGTTACAAGCACAAAGTTTGATGCTTCAGTAGATTTGGCTGTCCGTTTAGGTGTAGATCCTAGAAAAGCAAACCAAATGGTAAGAGGTGTAGTTTCACTTCCACATGGTACAGGTAAAGATGTAAAAGTATTAGCATTAGTAACTCCCGATAAAGAGGCTGAAGCTAAAGATGCTGGTGCAGATTATGTAGGTTTAGACGAATACCTTGATAAAATTAAAGGTGGTTGGACAGACGTTGACGTAATTATTACCATGCCAAGTGTAATGGGAAAATTAGGCCCTTTAGGACGAGTATTAGGACCAAGAGGTTTAATGCCTAACCCTAAAACAGGAACGGTTACAATGGATGTAGCAAAAGCTGTTGGTGAAGTTAAAGCTGGTAAAATAGATTTTAAAGTTGATAAAACTGGAATCGTTCATGCTGCAATTGCAAAAGCATCTTTTAGTGCTGATAAAATCTTTGATAATGCAAATGAATTATTACAAACATTAATGAAGTTGAAACCATCTACAGCTAAAGGTAATTATGTAAAAAGTATTTACATGTCTAGTACTATGAGTCCTAGTGTTGCTATAGATCCAAAAATATAATTAGTAGTTAAAGATTTTATTATGACTAGAGAAGAAAAATCACAAGTAATTGAAGAGTTAACTGCTCAATTAACAGAAAATGCAAATATCTATTTAACAGATATTTCAGGATTAAATGCAGGCGCAACTTCAAACTTACGTCGTGCTTGTTTTAAAGCAAACGTAAGATTAGCAGTTGTTAAAAACACCTTGCTTGAAAAAGCAATGGAAGCATCAGATAGAGAATTTGGAGAGTTACCTACAACATTAAAAGGAAACACTTCAGTAATGTATTCTGAGACTGGAAACGCACCAGCAAAAGTAATTAAAACGTTCCGTAAAAAATCTGATAAACCACTTTTAAAAGGTGCTTTTATTGAGGAAACAGTTTACTTAGGTGACGACCAATTGGATATGTTAGTAGATATCAAATCTAAAGAAGAGCTTATTGGAGATATTATTGGATTATTACAATCTCCTGCTAAGAATGTTATTTCAGCTCTTAAATCTGGAGGAGGTACTATTTCAGGTATTCTTAAAACATTATCTCAAAAAGAGGGATAACAAAATAACGTACGCACTTTTACAAAATAAAATAAATTAAAATTATTAAAACGATAGAAAAATGGCAGATTTAAAAGATTTCGCAGAACAATTAGTTAACTTAACAGTAAAAGAAGTTAATGAGTTAGCTGATATATTAAAAGAAGAATATGGTATCGAGCCTGCTGCTGCTGCAGTAGCAGTTGCTGGACCTGCTGCAGGTGGTGGAGACGCTGCTGAAGAGCAAACAGAATTTGATGTAATCCTTAAAGCAGCTGGTGGTTCCAAATTGGCAGTTGTAAAATTAGTTAAAGAATTAACTGGTTTAGGGTTAAAAGATGCTAAAGGTTTAGTAGATGGTGCACCAGCCGCAATTAAAGAAGGTGTATCTAAAGATGAAGCTGAAGGTCTTAAAACTTCTTTAGAAGAAGCAGGAGCTGAGGTTGAGCTTAAGTAAGCTTAACTAACCTACAAAATATGGTTTAGGTCTGGAGATTAACTCTCTAAGACCTAAACCCTTTTGTGTATATACAAGTTATATACATCTATAATTATTTTTTAATCAAAATTTCGTCCATCGATGTTAGCAACTAAAGCTGAAAGATTAAATTTCTCATCTATTAAAAATAGAACAGAGTATCCAGATTTCTTGGATATTCAGATTAAATCCTTCCAGGATTTTTTCCAGTTAGAAACAAAATCAGAAGAAAGAGGTTCTGAAGGGTTATACAACACCTTCATGGAAAACTTCCCGATTACCGATACGCGTAATCAATTTGTTTTGGAATTTTTGGATTATTTTATCGATCCACCAAGATACACAATAGAAGAATGTATAGAAAGAGGACTTACTTATAGTGTTCCACTTAAAGCAAGACTAAAATTATATTGTACAGATCCAGAACACGAGGATTTCGAAACCATTGTTCAAGATGTGTACTTAGGTACAATCCCTTATATGACACCTAGTGGTACGTTTTGTATTAATGGTGCAGAACGTGTTGTAGTTTCTCAATTACATCGTTCTCCAGGAGTATTCTTTGGTCAATCTTTTCATGCCAATGGAACAAAATTATACTCAGCTAGAGTAATACCATTTAAAGGCTCTTGGATTGAATTTGCTACGGATATAAATCAAGTGATGTATGCCTACATCGATAGAAAGAAAAAGTTACCTGTAACAACGCTATTTAGAGCTATTGGTTTTGAAAGAGATAAAGATATTCTTGAAATATTTGATCTTGCAGAAGAAATTAAAGTGTCTAAATCTGGACTTAAAAAAGTAATAGGCCGTAAACTCGCTGCTCGTGTATTAAATACATGGCATGAAGATTTTGTTGATGAAGATACTGGTGAAGTTGTATCTATTGAACGTAACGAAATTGTTTTAGATAGAGATACGGTTTTAGATAAAGAAAATGTAGAAGAAATAATTGAAGCTGGAGCAAAAACTATTCTTTTACATAAAGAAGACGGACAATCTGGTGATTATGCAATTATTCATAATACACTACAAAAAGATCCTACTAACTCTGAAAAAGAAGCCGTAGAGCATATTTACCGTCAACTGCGTAATGCTGAACCGCCAGATGAGGAAACAGCTCGTGGTATTATTGACAAGCTTTTCTTTAGTGATCAACGTTACAATTTAGGTGAAGTTGGTCGTTATAGAATGAATAAAAAATTAGGGCTTGATATTGGTATGGATAAGCAAGTGCTTACCAAAGTGGATATCATAACTATTATTAAATATTTAATAGAATTAGTTAACTCTAAAGCTGAGATTGATGATATCGATCACTTATCAAACCGTCGTGTACGTACAGTTGGCGAACAATTATCTTCTCAATTTGGTGTTGGTTTAGCACGTATGGCACGTACTATTCGTGAGCGAATGAATGTTAGAGATAATGAAGTGTTCACGCCAATAGATTTAATTAATGCGAAGACTTTATCATCTGTAATCAATTCTTTCTTTGGAACTAATCAGTTGTCCCAGTTTATGGATCAAACAAATCCACTGGCTGAGATTACTCACAAACGTCGTTTGTCTGCTTTAGGACCTGGAGGTTTATCTAGAGAAAGAGCTGGATTTGAGGTGCGTGATGTACACTATACCCATTATGGTCGTTTATGTCCTATTGAAACACCAGAAGGACCAAACATTGGTTTAATTTCTTCATTATCAGTTTACGCGAAAGTAAATTCAATGGGCTTCATTGAAACGCCTTATCGTAAAGTTGATAATGGTGTTGTAGACATTAAAGGCACACCAATTTACTTGAGTGCTGAAGAAGAAGAAGAACAATTAATTACTCAAGCTAATATTCCAGTTGATAAGACCGGAAAAATATTAGAGGACAAAGTAATTGCTCGCATGGAAGGTGATTTTCCTGTAATTGAATCATCAGAAGTACATTACACAGATGTTGCTCCAAATCAAATATCATCTATATCTGCATCATTAATTCCGTTCTTAGAACATGATGATGCAAACCGTGCGTTAATGGGGTCAAACATGATGCGTCAGGCAGTACCTTTATTGCTTCCAGAAGCACCAATAGTTGGTACAGGGTTAGAACGACAAGTGGCTTCAGATTCAAGAGTGTTAATTAACGCTGAAGGAGATGGTGTTGTAGAATATATTGATGCAAACGAGATTGTAATTAAATATAATCGTACTGAAGAGGAAGCTATAGTTAGTTTTGAGAGTGATACTAAAACGTATCCATTAACTAAATTTAGAAAAACAAATCAAGGTACTTCTGTAAACCTTAAACCTATTGTTCGAAAAGGAGATAAAGTAACTAAGGGACAAGTATTATGTGAAGGCTACGCCACTCAAAAGGGAGAATTGGCCTTAGGTAGAAATATGAAAGTAGCCTTTATGCCCTGGAAAGGATATAATTTTGAGGATGCAATTGTTATTTCTGAAAAAGTTGTACGTAACGATATATTTACATCTATTCATATTGATGAATATTCTCTAGAGGTTAGAGATACTAAACTTGGTAATGAAGAGTTAACGAATGACATTCCTAATGTTTCTGAAGAGGCTACAAAAGATCTTGATGAAAATGGAATGATTCGCGTTGGTGCCGAAATTAAACCAGGTGACATTCTTATAGGTAAAATTACACCTAAGGGAGAAAGTGATCCAACACCAGAAGAAAAACTGTTAAGAGCGATTTTTGGCGATAAAGCTGGAGATGTAAAAGATGCATCTTTAAAAGCGTCACCTTCTTTACATGGTGTAGTAATTAATAAAAAGTTATTTGCTAGAGCAATAAAGGACAAACGTAAAAGAGCTCAGGATAAAGAAGATATTACTCAATTAGAGACTATTTACGATAGAA
>CAZQBE010000109.1:0-7495 GCA_964591595.1 uncultured Flavobacteriaceae bacterium | reverse complement strand
CATAGAAATACCTTCTTTAAGCCAGTTGTAATACACTTCGGCATCTGGTGTATAAGCTATTGGATCAATCAGATTTTCTTCATTATAATCCAACAGCACATAAAACGGTTGTGAATTGGCTTTATATTTTATGGTTTGAAATTCGCTCCACTTCTGACCAATATATTTCAACTTCTTTCCTGGTCGTAATTGTGACTCTACAATTTCATCTGCTTCTAATTTACGCTTGTCATCCACATACAACGAAATTAGCACTACTTCATTCTTTAAAATGTTTAGCACTTTTGGTTTTGGCCATACATTCTGTTCCATTTTTCTACAGTTAACACAAGCCCAACCAGTAAAGTCTAACATTACTGGTTTGCCTACTTTTTTAGCATAAGCCAATCCTGTATCATAATCGTGGAACGCCATAATATCATGAGGTGCTAACAGGTGAGTCCCTTCTGGCAAATCGCCATGATTTGCTGTAACTGAGCCTCCAACTTTTGTAAAACCAACACCATAAGGCGATTCACTATAATCTTGTGGTGGTGGAAAAGCACTAATTAAATTTAAAGGTGCTCCCCAAAGTCCCGGAATCATATAAATTGTGAATGTTAACACGATGAGTCCTAATCCTAATCTTCCAACCGAAATATATTCTAAAGGAGAATCGTGTGGTAAGCGTATTTTTCCAAAGAGATAGAATGCTAATGCCCCAAAAACGGCTATCCAAATAGCAATAAAAACCTCTCGCTCTAAAATATGTAATTGTAATACTAAATCAGCTTGTGATAGGAATTTAAAGGCTAATGCTAGTTCTAAAAACCCTAAAACCACTTTTACTGTATTTAACCATCCTCCAGATTTTGGCAATGAATTTAGCCATCCAGGAAAAGCTGCAAATAATGTAAATGGTAAGGCTATGGCTAATGAAAAGCCTAACATCCCTACAATTGGACCAATTTTATCACCACCAGAAGCTGCTTCTACTAAAATTGCTCCTACAATTGGGCCTGTACAAGAAAAAGAAACTATGGCTAAAGCTAGTGCCATAAAAAAGATACCTATCAATCCGCTCTTGTTAGACTGTGCATCTGCTTTATTTGCCCAGGATTGAGGTAACGTAATTTCGAATGCGCCTAAAAAGGACACCGCAAATACCATTAATAATAAGAAGAATATAACATTGAACCAGATATTAGTTGCTAATGCATTTAAAGCACTTGGCCCAAATATAACTGAAACTAATACTCCTAATAACACGTAAATAACAACAATACTAACACCGTAAATTATTGCGTTTTTTATCCCTTGTACTTTGTTTTTACTTTGTTTGGTAAAGAAGCTCACGGTTAACGGTATCATAGGGAACACACAAGGCGTTAATAACGCTGTAAATCCAAAAATAAAAGCTATAATAAATGTACTCCAAAGACTTCGTTTGGATTCTGATTTTGAGTCATCAACAGTAGTTGTTTCCTTTTGCTTTTGAACTGTTACACTTGTTACTTCTCTACTTGTAGTTGATGCTCCAGAAAGGTTAAACACCAAATCTACTTCGGTTGGTGGTAAACATTTTTCATCATCGCAGACCATATATTCCACAAAACCATTAATTGTGGTTTTATCGCTTAATACTTCTATTTTTTGTTCAAAAACAGCCTTATTCTCAAAAAACTTAATACGCATTTCAAAAACAGGATCTTCTATCGTATGCCCTTCTTCTTCTGACGTAAAACCAAAAATTTTAAATAAACCATTGTCCTCATAAGTAAAGGTAGTTGGAATTGGTCCATCTTCTGGAACACTCTGAGAATATAGATGCCAACCAGCATCAATAGTTGCTGTTGAAATTAGTTTATATTCTGTATCTGAAATTTTCTCTGTACTTGTTGTCCATTTTACAGGGTCAAGAATTTGTGCAAATACATTTGTGCTAATTACTAAAGCGATGATTAAACCTAGTTTTTTCATAATTATTTACATACAAATAAAAATCAAAAATAAGTTAAAGACATTTAGTAATCAATTTTATTAAAATATTTTAACGAAACATTAATTTACTTTAGGTTTAACTACAATTTAAATCGATTTTATGTCGTTTATAAGTCTGCTTACAATTTTTACTTTCTTTTAACAACTTTAATGTAATCTTTTGTATATTTTTCCGAACTAATGCAAACCGTATTAGCAACTAATATAAAATGTAATTATATGTCTAAAACATATTACAATCCAGCAGATTTAAGAAAATTTGGAGATATTACAGAATGGAGTAAAGAGTTAGGAGAAAACTTTTTTGAATATTACAATTCTGTTTTTAAAGAAGGCGCTTTAACAGCACGTGAGAAATCGTTGATTGCACTTGCTGTTTCTCATGTAGTGAAATGCCCATATTGCATTGATGCGTATTCTAAAGATGGTTTGCAAAGAGGGCTTACAAAAGAAGAAATGATGGAAGCGGTACATGCTGGAGCAGCTATTGAAAGTGGTGCAACGTTAGTACATGCAGTACAAATGATGAATAAAGTGAATAAACTTGATGGCTAAGATGGTTTGAAGAATCAAACTAAAAGCTAGAAGTAAAAAAAGGTTTCTACTTTCGTGGAAAATAAATATGACAAAACTTAAATTACAATCGCTACACAAGAGACATAGTGAATTAGCAAATGCTAATAGGCAATTGGAAATATTATCTAATGGTATTTTTAGGCATGATGAACTTCCTACGTTTGCAACCAAAATTGCTGAAACTAAACAATTCCCATTGCGTCCCAATAAATTAGAAATTCTTCAAATAAATGTTGGATACATGTGTAACCAAGTATGTTCACATTGTCATATAGATGCTGGTCCAGATCGTAAAGAAATCATGACACGAGATACTATGAAAATGTGTTTAGATGTTATTAAAAAAACAGGAGCACATACCTTAGATCTAACTGGTGGCGCACCCGAAATGAATCCTGATTTTAGATGGTTTGTTGAAGAAGCTGCAAAAGTTGGAATTAAAGATTTTATAGTTCGTTCAAACCTTACCATAATAAGAGCAAATAAAAAGTATTACGATTTACCAGAATTTTTTAAAAAGCATAATGTACATGTCATCTCTTCAATGCCACACTGGACACGTGGTAAAACAGATAAACAAAGAGGTGAAGGTGTTTTTGACCAATCTATTAAAGCCTTACAAGAATTGAATGCTATAGGTTATGGAATGCCAAATAGCAATTTAAAGTTAGACTTGGTTTACAATCCGTCAGGAGCATTTTTACCTGGAGATCAACAGGCTTTAGAACATGATTTTAAAAAAGCATTATTAGAAGATTTTAATATTAATTTTCACAGTTTATTTGCCATTACAAATTTACCTATATCAAGATTTTTAGATTATTTAATTGCTTCAGAAAACTATGAAGATTATATGTATTCTCTAGTAGAAGCTTACAACTCATCAGCAGTTAAAAATGTAATGTGCACTAATACTATTTCAATAAGTTGGGATGGATGGTTATACGATTGTGATTTTAATCAGATATTAGGTTTAAAAGTTGATAGTAAAGTCAAGCACATCAAAGATTATAACGAAGAATTGCTTCAAAATAGAAATATAATCATCTCCCAACACTGTTATGGTTGTACAGCTGGCGCTGGAAGCAGTTGCCAAGGCACTGTGGCTTAATTAATTTCTGTGAATGCAGAAATCTCATACTATGAAAAATATAATTTTCTACATATTTATTTTCTTTTCAGTTTTTGGATTTTCACAAAACTCCCTTTCCAAATTGTTAAATCAATTTAATGATAAGAGTATCCCTTATATTTCAGTTCAGGAATTGGCAATGCCAAAAACTGAAGCTGTTATTTTAGATGCAAGAGAGCGAAATGAATACGACACAAGTCATTTAAAAAATGCGATTTATGTAGGGTATGATTATTTTCAAATAGATTCTATCCAAAAAAAAATAGTAAATAAAGATCAAAATATTGTAGTGTATTGTTCATTAGGTATTCGTTCTGAAACTATTGCTAAAAAACTTAAAAAAGCAGGTTACACAAATGTATTAAATCTATATGGCGGAATTTTTGAATGGAAGAATAAAGGATTTAAAGTATTTGATTCTGAAGGAAAAGAGACTGAGAATGTTCATGCATTTTCAAAAGAATGGAGTAAATGGCTAGTAAAAGGAATTAAAAAATATAACTGAAAAACGCTTCGCAATTTTTGAAATTATAATACATGGGACTAATTAGCACAAAAGATTCTGATGGAGATAATGAAATAGCTTATAATTTTCATTTTCCTACTTCAAAAAAGGCGCTTATTATTTTTACCAGAAACCCTGAATTAGGTAAAGTTAAAACACGATTAGCTAATACTATTGGAAATGAAGCGGCCTTAAAAATATACAACCATTTATTACTACATACAGCAACTACTATTGCGCAAGTAAAGGCTGATAGATTTGTATTTTACTCCAAATCTATTCATAATAATGATATCTGGGATTCTACTTTATTTAGAAAAAAGTTACAATATGGAGAAGATTTAGGAATGAAAATGGAAAATGCTTTTAATGAGTTATTTCTATTAGGCTATAAAGAGGTCATTATTGTTGGTAGTGATTTACTTGATTTACAACCAAAACATATTGAAAAGGCATTTCATAAATTAGAAAATTACGATGTGGTTATCGGTCCTGCTAAAGATGGTGGCTATTATTTACTAGGAATGAAAACCTTACATTCTCAAATTTTTAATAACAAAAAATGGGGAACTGATACTGTTTTTCAAAATACTATAAACGACTTACAAAGTGAAAGTGTATTTTTGCTTGAAGTATTAAATGATATTGATGTTTATGAAGACATTAAAGACATTGAAGAATTAAAAGCACTCATCAAAAAATGAATAAATACATAGACAAAACAGCTTCATATTTACAAGGCAAAGGATTTGATAACCCAGAAATAGGTGTCATTTTAGGCACAGGGTTGGGATTGCTTATTAATGAAATTGAGATTTTAAAAGAAGTAAGTTACAATCACATTCCAAATTTCCCAACCGCTACTGTCGAGTTTCATAAAGGCAAACTTATCTACGGTATTTTAGAAGGTAAAAAAGTAATGGTTATGCAAGGACGTTTTCATTTGTACGAAGGCTATTCGCTGCAAGATGTAACCTACCCTGTACGTGTTATGAAAAAATTAGGCATTAAAAC
This sequence comes from uncultured Flavobacteriaceae bacterium, assembly GCA_964591595.1. Taxonomy (GTDB): domain Bacteria; phylum Bacteroidota; class Bacteroidia; order Flavobacteriales; family Flavobacteriaceae; genus JAADHG01. The sequence goes on along the minus strand of CAZQBE010000109.1, from coordinate 2,288 downwards.
GCTTTTAGTGTCTAATGCAGCAGGAGCTATAAATCTCAACTTTAAAAAAGGAGAGTTAATGCTTATTGATGATCACATTAATCTTCAAGGGAGTTCGCCACTAGCATTTAAAGGAGTAGAAGAATTAGGTGAACGTTTTACAGATATGAGTGCGCCTTATGATACAGAAATAAACTCTAGATTTGAAACTATTGCAAAAAACAATACGATAACACTCCATAAAGGCGTGTATGCTAGTGTTGTTGGACCACAGTTGGAAACTCGTGCTGAATACAAAATGCTAAAAATGATAGGTGCTGATGCTGTTGGAATGAGTACAGTCCCCGAAATAATTGTAGCCAATCATTTAAATTTAAAAGTAGCTGCAGTGTCAGTTTTAACAGATGAATGCGACCCAAATAACTTAAAGCCAGTTGATATTGCAGAAATTATTGCTTTGGCAGTAAAAGCTGAACCTAATATGATAACATTATTTAAAAAATTAATAAAGACCCTATAATATGAGCTATTTAAAAACCACTCACCATGTATATAAAGAAGCAGCACTAACACCAGATGTTGGTTTATGCTGTACCACAAACCCAATTTGGGAATTGCCTGGATTAAAAATTCCTAAAATAATGCAGGAAATGAATTATGGCTGTGGAAGTACCGTTCATGCACGCGACTTAACAAACAATCCAAAAATGCTTTATGTAGGTGTTGGCGGAGGAATGGAGCTCTTACAATTCGCATATTTCAATCGTAAAAAAGGAGGTGTTATTGGTGTTGATGTTGTTGATGAAATGCTGGAAGCTTCTCGAAAAAATTTCATCGAAGCCGAAGCACAAAACCCTTGGTTTAAAAGTGAATTTGTAGAACTTAAAAAAGGAGACGCACTCCATTTACCTGTTGATGATAACAGCATTGATGTGGCCGCTCAAAACTGCTTATTCAATATTTTTAAAGAAGGTGACCTTAAAAAAGCTATCGCCGAAATGTATCGTGTATTAAAACCACATGGTCGTTTAGTAATGAGCGATCCCACTTGCGAGCAACCAATGAATGAAAATTTACGCAATGATGATAGACTTAGAGCCTTATGTTTAAGCGGAAGCCTTCCAATTGCTGAATATGTAAAAATGCTTACTGATGCTGGGTTTGGCACTATTGAAATTAGAGCTCGAAAACCCTATAGAATTCTAGATCCTAAACATTATGACACAGATGAATTAATCTATATCGAATCTATCGAAGTCGCTGCCATTAAAGATCCAATGCCAAGTGATGGTCCTTGTGTATTCACTGGGAAAGCAGCAATTTACTTTGGTGAAGACGATTATGTCGATGATAATGCAGGACACATTTTGCTTAAAAATCAACCTTTAGCCATTTGCGATAAAACAGCTGGTAATTTAGCATCTCTTGGAAGAGATGATATTTATATAAGCGAATCCACTTACCATTACGATGGTGGAGGATGTTGTTAATTTTTAAAATTTTAAGAATGAGATTGAAAAAAGCTATACTATTCATTTTTTTAGGTATTACCATTAGTTTTACTGCACAAAATTTTGATCATTCTAAATGGAACGAAATTCTTCAATCTTATGTAAATAATGAAGGGAAGTTCGATTATAAAGGATTTAAAGCAGATGCTGAAAATTTAGAAATTTATTTAAATACTCTTTCGGAAAATACACCTAATGATTCTTGGACAAAAGCTAAAAAACTAGCCTATTGGATTAATGCTTACAATGCTTTTACCATTAAACTTATAATAGATAATTACCCTGTGAAAAGTATTAAAGACATTAAAAATCCATGGGATGTTAGTTTTATAAAATTAGGTGATAAAATTTTTACGCTTAACGATATTGAACATAAAATACTGCGTAAAATGGGAGATCCACGTATTCATTTCGGGATTGTTTGTGCTTCAGTATCTTGTCCTAAATTACAAAATACGGCTTTTGAAGCTTCAAAAATTGACAAGCAATTAACACATGCTACAAAAGAATTTTTAGCAGATTCTAAACGTAATAATATCTCTCAAAATAGTATCAAAATATCAAAAATTTTTAAATGGTTTGCTTCCGATTTTAAACAAGATGGAACTTTAATTGACTTTTTAAATAAATATTCAGAAATTACTATTTCGCAAAAAGCAAAAAAGAGTTTTAAAGATTACGACTGGAATTTGAATGAATAAACTTTCTATAGTTATTCCTATTTTAAATGAAGCAGATATTATTGGTGATTTGCTTCAATATTTAATTGATAATTCTTCAAAAGAAAATATTGCTAAT
>CAZQBE010000108.1:0-7519 GCA_964591595.1 uncultured Flavobacteriaceae bacterium | reverse complement strand
GGTTTTAGGTTCAAAAAATAGTTTTTTGAAAACCAAAACCGCAAATTAATAGATATGTACACAGATCCAATAGCGGATTACCTTACAAGACTTAGAAATGCAATTGGTGCCAACCATAGAGTGGTTGAGATTCCGGCTTCTAACTTAAAGAAAGAAATTACAAAAATATTATTCGATCAAGGATATATTTTAAGTTACAAATTCGATGATTCTTCAGTACAAGGCACAATTAAAATAGCCTTAAAGTATACGAAAGAAACCAAAGAATCGGTAATTAAAAAAATCCAAAGAATAAGTAAACCAGGTTTACGTAAATACGCAAGTTCAAAAGAACTACCTAGAATCCTTAATGGTCTTGGTATTGCCATAGTTTCTACTTCTCATGGAGTAATGACAGGCAAACAAGCTCAAAGAGAAAATGTAGGTGGTGAAGTATTGTGTTACGTTTACTAATTTAAAGCCGAAAAGAAATGTCAAGAATAGGAAATAATCCAGTAGCCATTCCAGAAGGCGTAACAGTTGATATTAAAGAAAATATCGTGACTGTTAAAGGTAAATTAGGAGAGTTAACTCAAGAAGTTTCTACTGTTACAGTTAAAATGGAAGATGGAAATGTATTAGTTGAAAGTTTAGCTGAAACAAAAGAACAAAAATCTAAACACGGTCTTTATAGAGCACTTATTAATAATATGGTTGAAGGTGTTTCTAAAGGATATACTAAAGAATTAGAATTGGTAGGTGTAGGATATAGAGCAAGTAATCAAGGACAAAAACTTGAATTAGCTTTAGGTTTTTCTCATAACATTGTTTTAAACATTGCTACAGAAGTAAAAGTTGAAACAATATCAGAAAAAGGGAAAAACCCTATAGTAAAATTAACTTCGCATGACAAACAATTAGTTGGTCAAGTAGCGGCAAAGATTCGTTCTTTCCGTAAGCCAGAACCTTACAAAGGAAAAGGTGTGAAGTTTGTTGGAGAAGAAATTAGAAGAAAAGCAGGTAAATCAGCTTAATAATTAAGTTATGGCATTAACAAAGACCGATAGAAGACAAAGAATAAAAAACAGAATCCGTAAAATAGTTTCAGGTACTGAAACTAAACCTAGACTATCTGTTTTTAGAAGCAATAAAGAAATTTATGCTCAAATAGTTGATGATGTAACTGGTAATACTATCAGTGCTGCTTCATCAAGAGATAAGAATATTAGTGCAAAAGGTACTAAAACAGAAGTAGCTGCTCTAGTAGGAAAATCTGTTGCCGAAAAAGCTTTAAAAGCAGGTGTGGAATCTATCTCTTTTGACAGAGGAGGATATTTAGACCATGGTAGAGTAAAATCATTAGCTGACGGAGCTAGAGAAGCAGGACTTAAATTTTAAGAAATTATGTATCAAAAATACAAAAGCGCAGAGTTAGTAAAGCCAAGTGGATTAGATCTAAAAGATCGTTTAGTTGGTGTGCAAAGGGTTACAAAAGTAACTAAAGGTGGTAGAGCATTTGGTTTTTCAGCAATCGTAGTGGTTGGTGATGAAGCAGGTGTAGTAGGACATGGTTTAGGAAAGTCTAAAGATGTTGCTAGTGCAATTGCAAAAGCTGTTGAAGATGCTAAGAAAAATCTAGTTCGTATTCCTTTAATTAAAGGAACATTACCACATGAGCAAAAAGGTAAATATGGTGGAGCAAGAGTAAACATTATTCCTGCAGCTCCTGGTACAGGAGTTATTGCTGGTGGTGCTGTAAGAACAGTATTAGAAGCAGTTGGAGTACACGATGTATTATCAAAATCTCAAGGTTCATCAAACCCTCATAACGTAGTAAAAGCAACATTTGATGCTTTATTACAATTAAGAGACGCTAGGACTATAGCTAAAAATAGAGGTATTTCTCTAGAAAAAGTTTTTAACGGATAATTAAGAATAAGATGGCTAAGATTAAAGTAACAAAACAAAGAAGTGCGATTAATCGATCATTAAGACAAAAAAGAACTCTTGAAGCTCTAGGATTAAGAAAGATTGGTCAAACAGTAGAACATGATGCCACTCCAAACATTCTTGGTATGGTTAATAAAGTTAAACATTTAGTTTCTGTTGAAGAAGCTTAAAAATAAAACTGGAATGGATTTAAGTAATTTAAAACCTGCAGAAGGTTCAGTTAAAAATAATAGTAAACGAATAGGTAGAGGACAAGGTTCTGGAAAAGGCGGTACTTCAACAAGAGGTCACAAAGGAGCTAAATCACGTTCTGGTTATTCTAGAAAAATTGGTTTTGAAGGAGGGCAAATGCCACTTCAAAGACGTGTACCAAAATTTGGTTTTACTAACATTAACCGTAAAGAATATCAAGGTATTAATCTAGATACTTTACAACAAATGGTTGATAATAAGAAAATAAAAGGTACTGTTGATTTAGATACAATAATCGCTTTTCGTTTAGCTGGTAAAAATGAACTAGTTAAAATATTAGGAAGAGGAGAATTAAAAGCTAAATTAAAAGTATCGGCTCATAAATTTACTGCTTCAGCAAAAGCTGCTATAGAAGCTGCTGGAGGAGAAGCTGTAACTTTATAAGACCCTATTAGACTATGAAATTTATAGAAGGTATAAAAAATGTTTGGAAAATAACGGAGTTAAAAGATAGAATTCTTTTAACCATAGGAATGCTTTTAGTATATCGTTTTGGAGCACAGGTAACATTACCAGGTATTGATGCTGCTCAATTAGGGAATTTAGCTTCAAGTACAGATTCTGGTATATTAGGATTACTAAATGCATTTACTGGAGGAGCTTTTGCTAAGGCTTCTGTTTTTGCGTTAGGAATTATGCCTTATATTTCTGCATCTATTGTAGTACAATTAATGGGAATAGCAATTCCGTATTTGCAAAAACTACAAAAAGAAGGAGCTAGCGGTCAAAAGAAAATTACTCAAATTACACGTTGGTTAACCATTGCTATATGTATGGTACAAGCACCAGGTTATTTAGTGAGTCTACCTAGCTTAGGAATTCCTCAAAGTGCCTTTTTATTAGGTCAAGGAGGGATATTCTATTTCTCTTCAATAATCATTTTAGTAACAGGGACTATTTTTGCAATGTGGCTAGGTGAAAAAATAACAGATAAAGGTGTTGGTAATGGTATTTCAATATTAATTATGGTTGGTATTGTTGCACGATTACCTATCTCTTTTGTTCAAGAATATGCGGCGAGAGTTACCGAGTCTAATGGAGGTTTAATCATGATCTTAATAGAACTTGTAATTTGGCTAGTTATTATTATGGCTTCTATAATGCTTGTCATGGCTGTTCGAAAAATTGCAGTACAGTATGCTAGACGTACAGCATCTGGAGGATATGAGAAAAACATCTTTGGATCTAGACAGTACATTCCGTTAAAATTAAACGCTTCAGGTGTAATGCCAATCATTTTTGCACAAGCTATAATGTTTGTACCTAGTTTAATTGGAAGCTCTTCATTTTTAAAGGATACAGGAACAGGACAATGGATGCAAGCGCAATTTTCTGATATGTTCGGATTTTGGTATAATTTTGTATTTGCTTTATTAATAATAGTATTCACATATTTTTATACAGCAATTACAGTGCCTACTAATAAGATGGCAGACGATTTAAAACGAAGTGGAGGATTTATCCCAGGCATACGTCCAGGTTCAGAGACTTCAGAATATTTAGATAAAATAATGTCACAAATAACATTGCCAGGATCTATATTCCTAGCATTGATTGCAGTGTTCCCTGCATTTATTGTGAAGTTAATGAATGTACAACAAGGATGGGCATTATTCTTTGGTGGAACCTCATTATTAATTATGGTTGGAGTTGCAATAGATACAATGCAACAAGTAAATTCATATTTGTTGAATAAACATTATGACGGCTTGATGAAAACAGGTAAAAATAGAAAAGCGACAGCTTAATATATATACTATGGCAAAACAAGCAGCAATAGAACAAGACGGAACAATTATAGAAGCACTGTCAAATGCTATGTTTCGTGTTGAATTAGAAAATGGTCACATTGTGACTGCACATATTTCTGGTAAAATGCGTATGCATTATATCAAATTGTTGCCAGGAGACAAAGTAAAATTAGAAATGAGTCCTTACGATTTATCTAAGGCTCGAATAACTTATAGATACTAATACGATGAAAGTAAGAGCATCAGTAAAAAAACGTAGCGCAGAATGCAAAATTGTGCGTAGAAAAGGTAGACTTTACGTAATCAACAAAAAGAATCCTAGATTCAAACAAAGACAAGGTTAATTATGGCTAGAATTGCAGGTGTAGACATACCAAAACAAAAAAGAGGAGTAATCTCTTTAACTTATATCTACGGAGTAGGTAGAAGCAGAGCAAAAGAAATATTAGCTACGGCTAAAGTAGATGAAAGCACAAAAGTTTCAGATTGGACTGATGAGGAAATCAGTAACATTCGTGAAGCTGTTGGAACTTTTACAATTGAAGGAGAGTTACGATCTGAAACACAATTAAACATTAAGCGATTAATGGATATTGGATGTTACAGAGGTATTCGTCATAGAGCTGGTCTTCCATTAAGAGGGCAACGCACTAAGAACAACTCGAGAACAAGAAAGGGTAGAAGAAAAACAGTTGCTAACAAGAAAATGGCAACTAAATAATAAGTAGAATATGGCAAAGGCAAGTACTAAAAAACGTAAAGTTGTAGTAGAATCTACTGGAGAAGCACATATCACAGCTTCTTTTAATAACATTATTATATCTCTTACCAACAAAAAAGGTGATGTGATTTCATGGTCATCAGCTGGTAAACTGGGATTTAGAGGATCTAAGAAAAACACACCTTACGCTGCACAATTGGCAGCCGAAGATGCTTTAGGCGTAGCTAAAGAAGCTGGTTTAAAGAAAGTAAAAGTGTATGTAAAAGGACCTGGTAATGGTAGAGAATCTGCTATTAGATCTATTCATAATGGAGGTATTGAAGTTACAGAAATTATTGACGTAACACCAACACCACATAATGGATGTAGACCTCCAAAGCGTAGAAGAGTTTAATTTTAACAAATAAGTATCAACGAGAGATCAACGATTGTCGAAGGATAAGAATAAGACCTTAATTCACAATCACTCTCAAAACAAATTTTAATATGGCAAGATATACTGGTCCTAAAACTAAAATAGCACGTAAATTTGGTGAAGCTATTTTTGGTGAAGATAAATCTTTTGAAAAAAGAAATTATCCTCCGGGACAACACGGAAACAATAGAAGGCGTGGTAAAAAATCGGAGTATGCTATCCAACTTATGGAAAAGCAAAAAGCTAAATACACTTATGGTGTTTTAGAACGACAATTTAGAAACATGTTTAAAAAAGCAACTGCTGCATCTGGAATTACAGGTGAAGTGTTGTTACAATTATGTGAATCTAGATTAGACAACGTAGTGTTTAGAATGGGATTATCTCGTTCTAGAAGAGGAGCAAGACAATTAGTTTCTCATAGACATATTACCGTAAATGGACAAATCGTTAACATCGCTTCTTATTCTTTAAAAGCAGGAGATGTTGTAGCGGTTAGAGAAAAATCTAAATCTTTAGACACTATTGAAAATGCATTAGCAGGTTCAAGTCACGTTTATGAGTGGATTACATGGAATAACGATACTAAACAAGGAACATATGTTTCAGTTCCTTCTAGAATTCAAATTCCTGAAAACATTAATGAGCAATTCATAGTCGAATTATATTCTAAATAATAACTGATACATTAAGCAATATGGCAATATTAAATTTTCAAAAGCCCGACAAAGTAATCATGATTGATTCAACCGATTTTGAAGGGAAATTCGAGTTTAGACCTTTAGAACCTGGTTATGGATTAACAGTTGGTAATGCTTTAAGAAGAGTGTTATTATCTTCATTGGAAGGATTTGCAATTACATCAGTTAGAATTGAAGGTGTAGAGCATGAGTTTTCTACAATTTCAGGTGTGGTTGAAGATGTAACAGAAATTATACTAAACTTAAAACAAATACGTTTTAAGCGTCAAATAGACGAAATTGATAACGAATCTGTATCTATTTCAATTTCAGGACAAGAACAAATCACAGCTGGAGATTTTCAAAAGTTTATTTCAGGTTTTCAAGTGTTAAACTCAGATTTAGTAATCTGTAATCTTGATCCTAAAGTAAGTATTAATATGGAAATTAGTATAGAAAAAGGTAGAGGTTATGTACCTGCTGAAGAAAATAAAAAAGCTACAGCACCAATGGGTACAATCTTTACAGATTCAATTTATACACCTATAAAGAATGTTAAATACAGCGTTGAGAATTTTCGTGTAGAACAAAAAACTGATTACGAAAAATTAGTTTTCGAAATCATGACTGACGGTTCTATAAATCCTCAAGAAGCACTTACTGAAGCTGCAAAAATATTAATTCACCACTTCATGTTATTCTCCGATGAGCGTATTACTTTAGAAGCTGATGAAATTGCACAAACTGAAACTTATGATGAAGAATCGCTTCACATGAGACAGTTGCTAAAAACTAAATTGATAGACATGGACTTATCTGTACGTGCTCTTAATTGTTTAAAAGCGGCTGAGGTAGATACATTAGGAGACTTAGTATCGTTTAACAAAAATGATTTAATGAAATTCAGAAACTTTGGTAAGAAATCATTAACCGAATTAGAAGAACTAGTAAATGTTAAAGGGCTTAACTTTGGAATGGATTTAAGCAAATATAAATTAGATAAAGATTAATACATCATATTTTGCTCCTCAATATTGAGTTGTAGCAAGATGATGATTAAAAGAAAATATAATGAGACACGGAAAAAAAGTAAACCATTTAGGTAGAAAAACCGCTCACAGAAAGGCAATGTTAGCTAATATGGCTTGTTCTTTAATAGAACATAAACGTATTAATACAACAATAGCTAAAGCAAAAGCTTTAAAACAATTTGTAGAACCTATGATTACTAAATCAAAGGAAGATACAACACATAATAGACGTATTGTATTTAGTCGATTAAGACAAAAAGAAGCTGTTACAGAATTGTTTAGAGAGGTAGCTGCTAAAGTTGGTGATCGTCCTGGAGGATATACAAGAATAATAAAGCTTGGTAATCGTCTTGGTGATAATGCTGATATGGCAATGATTGAACTTGTAGATTATAATGAAATTTATAACGCAGGTAAAGAAAAGAAAAAAACAACAAGAAGAAGTAGAAGAGGTGGCAACAAAGCTGTAACTACTCCTCCAGTTGTAGAAACTAAAGCTTCAAACGAAGAAGAATAGTTTTAGTACTAAATAGACAATGCACTATATTATGTGTTAAAAAAAGGGTAAACTTTATAAAGTTTACCCTTTCTTTTTTGGTTAATTGACTATTTTTATCAAAAAATTAATAAATAATATGAAATCAATCTTAACAATGAAATCAATTTTAACTTTAATAATTACACTTTTTTCAATCGGATTATTTGCTCAAATCTCTAATGATGTTAACGCAGCTGCATCT